>JAJZEO010000040.1 GCA_021847505.1 bacterium | reverse complement strand
TATTCGACTCTTTGTGAGAGAAGGGCATGAGGTGTTTGTGGCCAATTCATTTTCCAAATCGATGGGGGTTTATGGGGAAAGGGTCGGAGCTGCTTTTGTGGTGATGCACTCAAATGAATACAAAGAAAACATCACAAGCCGCATGCAGATCATTACCCGAACCCAATATTCTAATCCTCCAAGGCACGGTGAATCGATTGCAACAGCTGTTTTAACCAATCCCAGAAGACGAGAGATGTGGGAGAAAGAAGTGAACGAAATGAGAAAACGTGTGGTCCACTTCCGAAAGAAATTTGCTGAACAGTTTGCACGCATCACTGGCAGGGATTGCAGCTATATAGCAAACGGACACGGTTTTTTCTGCCGACTGGGACTTAACCCCGACCAGATTACCCAGCTGAAAGAGAAGCACGGAATTTACATGACTAAAGACGCCCGAATCAACATCGCCGCCATCAATGACGACAATTTCATGAAGGTATTGGAGGCGATTCAAAAAGTAGTATGAGAGGGGTAAAGAAAGAAGTTTTCAGTTATTTTGCCCTGGGTGTCGTTCTATTTTTTCTTCTCAATTTGTCTGATACGGCGATGCGTAAAATAAGGGGCGTGTTTATTTTCGGCTCGAAATTGTACGCAGCTCGCGGGGTCTCTGATGAAGAGCTAGAATTGATGCAACTTCGCATCGAAAATGAAGCCCTTAGAGGGCAGATTTCCCAAGTACGAGATTGGCTAAAAGATGAAGAGAGGATTGACGCCTTTTGCAAACGTCTTTCAGAGTGGCGTGATGACAAAGGATTTGAAGGGTTTTACAAAAGACGCATCCGCGATTTTACTGAAATGCTTGCCATGCAGATCCATTCAGTTGAAGCAAAGGTGATCTTTCGCGATCCCGCCTTTTGGAGCAGTGGTATCTGGATCAACAGGGGAGAGGCCGAAAATCGCCGCTTAGGTAGGCGTATCATTGCCAAAAATAGCCCTGTGATTGTGGGGGACTGCCTTGTAGGAGTCGTTGAAGAAGTTGAAGAATCGAGGTCTTATGTTCGTTTGATCACTGATTCAAAGCTCACTCCCGCTGTGCGTGCTGTCCGAGGGGGAGAAGCTAATAACCACCTTTACGACCTTGCGAGCGAACTTTCAGAGGAAATCGAGCTCAGGGATGACATTGAAAAAAAAGAAGTGATCCTTACCACGTTGAAAATTTTCAAAGACCATCTCCTTGAAACTAGAGAAACCCGCTATCTAGCCAAAGGGGAATTGCGTGGCTCGAGCTACCCAGTTTGGAGAGAGAGAAGTGATTTGCTCAAAGGAATCGGATTTAACTACGAATTTGCCGATGAAGAGGGAGGCCCCATGCGCATCCATGAGCAGGCCAGCAAAATGATCCTCAAGAAAGGCGATCTCCTCATCACCTCAGGCCTCGATGGAGTTTTTCCCAAAGGGCTCTGTGTGGCCATCGTAAAGAAAATCATGCCCCTCAAAGAAGGGAGCTTTTCTTACGAATTAGAAGCAAAAGCCACTTGTCCCACCCTCTCAGAGCTCAGTGTCGTCAGAGTATGCCCTCCCCTATAGCAAATGTAAAGGCCTGGTCTTTATACGCTTTTACTAAGTTCCTGTAAGGATTCTCCATGAAAAAGGAGGAAAGTTTTGCCTGGGCTTGCTGGTGAGCTCGTTGCCTATCTTGGAAGTTATAGGTATGAAAGTTGTACCATCTAGAAAAAGCCCTCAGATCGTCAGGATCTAGTAGTGGTTTAATCCAATGAAAGGGGACCAATCGAAGTCGTGTAGGATCGAAATTTTCAAAATTGAGGTCAAGGAGGTAGACGCACTCTTGTCCAATGGCGATTTGGTGTCTTGTTAAAGGTCCTTTATAGCCTGTTTCTTCTAAAATTAACACAAGTTCCTGGGCCTCTTCTAGTGAGATAGGCCGTCTTTTTTGTAGAATATCTTCGGAGTAGACCGTGAGTTGTCCCTCTTGAGCTTTAAGTTCTAATGTTTCTGACACCGCTAATGAAAGGTCACTCACTCCTTCAGCCACTACAGCAAGCTCCTTAATGACCCTAACATGAGTAAAATTGTGCCTTTGGATGATTTCCTCGACATATCTAGCCCCTTGGAATCGCCCCAATGAGCCTCTTCCAAGAGAAAAGTGCGAGTCTGGAGACAAAGAGTTAAATTCTCGCTCTGTCAATAGTTGACCTTTTTTCCTCAATCCTTTGAGAAACCCTTCAATGTAACAGTCTGCGTAAATGACAGGCACGTTTGCGGCCACGATTTCGAGTTTCGAACAAAATATAGGTCTAATATTAAAACAGATCATCACGCTTAAGTATTTTACGAATACACGATGACCAAATTGATTGCCCACGTAGAAAAGTTGTTGCTGGATGTCTGTGTTTAATCCATAAAAATGGGGAACTGAATAGAAAAAGTCACCCTTCCAAGCTTTGATATAAAGCGATTCCCTTTCTGAGGGGGAGATGTTTGCACTTGTCATAGCCTCAAAAAGAACCTCTGCCTCTTCCTGCGAACCTGCTAAAATAGCCTCAACCAATTTATGCTGTCTTTGATGGATGATTGACGGATCTAATGCAAGGATTAATCGAGAGATCTCGGGTATGCCCTTTCCTGCCCAAAAATTAAACATAGTTATGAGAGGAAGGCTTCTTGCTTGAGGAAGCTTCAAGAGATCTATGGTGCTCTCGCGACTTAAAGTGCAAATTCTCTCCTCTGCACCAAGATAATTAAGAACTTCTTCTTCATTGAATAGGGTGTTATCCGGATGATGCAGCAACCTCGAAATAGGGGAGCTCTTCTGAGCCATTTTGTAAAGTGCTTCTAAAGCCTGCCCTTCATAAGATACATATTCGTGGTAAAGATCGGTAGGCGCGACTGGCATGATTTTCCGTTTTCCCTTCAAGGTGACTTCAGCAAAATTCAGCCCCTCATTCTGAAACAAAAGTTTGGGGTGAATGTAGGAGACTTTTTTCCCGGAGAGTTTCATCACAATTTTTTCTACAGGGAGGGCAAAGCGAATCGTTTCACCCGGATTAAACATGAGTTTTCTCGTCGTCTTAAAGCAATAGGCAATGCCAAAAGAGAACAAGACGAGCAAGAAGGCGAGAAGAAACCTTACAATACGCTCAAAAGCTGAATAAGTTCTCTCCCACTTTTGAATAAGCCGATAAGTTCGGCCTTCGTATTGAGAATCGACATATTCTCCTTCTTTATCCACAAGCTTATTTTCACTTTTAAAGGAGGAAATAGGCGCCCAACCCTCACTTAGATGGACTTGAGAGAACGATTGAATGATTTGGATGTTAGACATATAAAGACCATCACTAGTCACCAAGAAAAGAGTAATTGTACAAGCGCCGTAACAATTACAGCAAGAAGGAAGAAGCGAGATTTAAATTCACTTTGGAATAACGTAGTACTTCTGAATGATTTATGATTTAACTACTATGGTGGGTATTCTATCAAATTGACAAGTCAATTCAATTGCTGGATGGTTCGAGGTGTTGTATTCCTCAAGATTGATAAACCTATCCGCAATTTTCTTATAACTTTTGGGCCCCCAAAAATCAAGAGCTCCGATCAATTTGGCAGTCTTAACAATCTTTCCCAAGGTCTTTTGAGAAAGTTCTTCCATAAGATGGTCAAAGTCTTTTTGGTTGGTTGAATCGGGTATAAGAACGAAATGCGCCGCGATAGCAGAACCATCTTCACATTCTACAACTAAAACCAGACATGAACTAATGACCCCAAAATCTGCTATCTGGTCCCTGTTGAATTCTGCTGTAGAACCCTCTCCTATCGAAATATGCATAAATTCAGCATAGTTAATATTATGATAAGGAGCTCAGAGGGAACACAAAAATTTCTTGATAACTATACCCTTCGGCCAAATTTGTCTCTGGCTCTGCAACTTCTTTTTCTTCAAAGGCTGCTTTACGTTTTTCAAATTCGGCTAGGAATAGAGGAAGGTCTTCAGGACGAATCAAATATTCGATCGTCCTTTTAATCGCATCAAATTTCGGATGTTGAGGATGAAAATTGTCGTATTCGGTATCAATAAAATAAATACCGTCATGGGCGACAACGAAATTATATCCGGCAAAGTCACTAAATCCGGTTTTTTCTAAGACAATCATAAATTCGAAGGCTTCTTCTAAAGAGATCTTTCGATCAACTGCTTGAACTTTTTCGGCATAGATCGCCATTTGCCCACCTTTGGGCCTAAGTTCTAAATAGTGGTTCACTTTGAAAGTAATTTGATCGAGATCTTTCCCGATCACAGCAATTTTTTTGGGGACTTTAATGTGGACAAACCCATATTTTCGGACGATTTTTTCGACAAACTGTTTGCCTTGTATCCGTCCGATTTGGTCCAATTTGCGAATATAGGTCGTTTTATCTAGGCGACTAAATTCTTGTGCGGTGAATAAACATCCGTCTTGCCTCAATCTACGGAGGAATTGTTCAATCTGATTCTTTACCAGGATGATATCCATGTTTGTAGCTACGATCTCAAGGCCTGACCGAAATACCGGTTCTTCTCCACCGACGCCAAGATCTTTCAGTTTTTGGACCAACGCATAGTGACCATAACGGTTAGCCACGTAGAACACTTTTAATTTCAATTCGATTTCGGAGAGATCAAGAAAGTTACAATCTCCCTGAAAGGCTCTTTGGAGCCACACTTCTTCATGAGTAAGAGGAACGTTCTCTTTTTGCATAGTGGCTAAGAGAAGGTCTACTTCTTCTCTTTTTCCATGGATGATCGCTTCTATCAAAAGGGACTTTTCCCCTTGATGAATTTGGTGAATCAAGGAGGGGTCTAATTCCAGGAGCAACTCGACTATTTGGGTAAATCCTTTTCCTGCCCACAAGTTAAATAAAGTCATTCCCTCTGGGGTTCTTTGTTGGAGATCTAGAGGGAGACCTTCTGTTTTTGCGAGAGTTAAAAGATCTAAAAGACTTGCATAACCTAAAGAACAAATCCTCGGGATACCTCCCCACTCTTTGAACGAAAGAAACGCAGAAATATCCTCATTTCGTATCTCATCTCTTGGCCTTAAGAAGACCAACTCTCCTCCCTGCATTTGCATCAACGTTTCTTCCCTGGGAAGGGCAAAACGGATCGTTTCAAGGCCGTTTGTCCATTTTTGCACGATCCTATATTGACGCCCTTGGTAATCACTCCCAATAGTTCGGCCTTGCTCATCGACAAGCCTGTCGCGGCTGTCAAATTTCTTTGCAGGGACCCAACTAGCATCTAAGTCGATACTATTAAGCTCGTGAGCACTTTGTAGAAGGGTGATTTTAGGCACGATGTTCCTATACTAGAGGTTTGATTGTCGTATTGCAGCTAAAAGAAGCTGTTTCTCTGGGTCAGAGTCTTTTCGCTCGAGAACCATTGAAGTTAACATGTAAAGAGGGTCTTTTATCTTGTGAATCACTGCAGGATCCAACTCTAAAATTAGACGGGTGAGTTCTGCATTACCTCGTCCCACTCTCGTAAGAAACAAATATTGGGTCCATTCGGGATTTAAGACTCTTCCCTTTGCTTGGGCTAGTCTTAAAACGTCGGTGAGGCTTTTTTGGTTTAGGGTTGAAAGTGTATCGAGGTCTTTTAGGAAGTAGTCTAATATTTGGTCTTCAGTAAATGGTTTATCGGCTCCATGCTGGGTTATAAACGAGATAGGAGAGCCAGAATCGATTCCTGCTTCATCGAGAAGAGGGTCTGTGTTTTGAGCCAGCTTTAGCAGGAGTTCAAGGGGATTGCCTGTAAAGGGAACATATTCATCAGGATTTTCAGTAGCCATTACAGGAACAAATCTTTGGCTATTCTCTGCATTGATTAAGGCAAAATTGCACTCTTGGCCGCCCATCTTTCCCCCGCGACTTGAGATAAGGTTGGGCGAGATATAAATGAGTTTGCCTTCTCTAAATGCCCAGGCGGTTTCCTCAGTTTTCATCGCATACAAGACCGTTTTTTTGGGATTCACAAAATACTTACTTGCAGCCCCATTAAAATAGGCTCTCCCAAGGGTAACGATAATATAGAGAACTCCAAGAAATCCCCGTCCAAAGCGCTCAAAAGATGAGAGGGGCTTTTCGATCTCATCCTGTCCGATAATCTTATATCGATCTCCATGGGAACCAAAAGCGAAATGATTTCTCTTTGGCCAATATCTTTGTGCGTCTTCGCTAGAAGGGCGGGGCATTTCACCCGCGCTCTTAACCAATATAATGTCTCCCATAAAAAGCTCCTAATATAATTAAATATTTAAATATTATAGATTAAAATAAATTTTATGTCAAGTAGGACCAGGCCAAGGCTGCTCTATGGGCTCGTAGAGAGGAAAAGGCCTTTTGGGGGCTAGAAAGCGATTTTATTAGATTTGGGACGTCTGAAACCTTTACCCCGCATTCATAGAGGGGGAGATCATCGTCAGTAAGAAAGAACATTGGTTTATCAAAGTGGAGGAAATCGTAGCCGATGGCCGATTCATCTCCAATATATCCGTCGATTCGGGCGAGGAGGGGGTAGATTAACGGGAAGGAGTCTATGACGCGGATATTGCCCCTGGCCTGGTCGTAGCTTTGAATGAGGTAGGCGTAGGCGGGGTGAATTTTTTCGATAAGGGGGTGGAGCTTGATGATCAGATTGACTTGATCCGGGAGGGCCTCGATCAGGGGTTTGGCATGTTTGATCAACGAATCATTCGACCAGGTTGGCGCATAGAGATAAGTCGGGTGATCATTTTTAAATGAGGAGAAAACCTCTTCATAAGTGATCGCATCAAGTGAAGCCCGATGGGCTTCATAATAGGCCTTTCGGTAGTTTCCTACGAATTCGATATGCCCAATGGTTTTGATCGAACCAAACTCGGTTAGTCGCTGGTGTTGAAGAGCTCCATATAGATAAGCGATATCGGCATGTTCAATCGAGCGCATGAGAGGATCGGCTAATCCTTTATCTGATTGTCCATGGGGAAGGAATGCAAATTTGCACCCTGTCAGTCCTAGCGTAGTGGCGATGGCTTTGAGCTCAGCAGGTGCCGCTTTTGTCGAAACAACGATAATATCGGAAAGAGAGGCGGCTTCCACGATGTCGAAAGGTTTCTGAATGAGGGGCACATCGGGATAGTATCGTTTAGCCATCTCGCCAATGGCGGGGTCTTCAACCCAAAGGTGAGTCTGTTTTAGCCAGGCAAAGGGGGCGAGATGATCGAGGTGGTGGGGCATTGCGCCACTGAGGACAGGAAGTGGGGGTTTATTAGAGGACATGGGGCTCTGTTTCAAAATATTGATCGATGGTGGCTTCTACAAGTTGAGGGATTGTTTCTAGTGAAGGGGTTGGTTCAAATGCATAATCGTTAAGAGCTTGTCTTGCATCGGAAAATAAATCAACAGAGTTTTGAATGTGTTCGATAAGGTCTTGGGGTTTGGTGACAATTCCTGTATGGTGAATAGGTGTCCTTCCTTTGGTGAGAAAAAAGAGGGGGGAATTAAACGATAGGAAGTCGTAGGCAATGGAAGAATGGTCGCCGATATAGATCTCTGTGTGGTTAAGAATAGGGTAGATAGAGGGAAAATCATCGATAAACTTGATGTTCTCTTTGTCTTGGAAGGCTTCTTTCAGCGCAATAGCAGATCCTGTGTAAAGAGTATTGGGGTGGAATTTGACCATTAGGTTGTACTCTTCTGGCAAAAGATTGATGAGTGTGTACGCTTTGCTTGCTAGGTCGGGATCGCCCCAAGTGGGAGCATATAACAAAGTCATTGTGGCTTCTCTTTTGAAGGTCGTGTAAGGAGAAGCTACACGATCAAGCGCGCGTTTGTTGTTGAAATAGTAAAGCTTGCGGAAGTTGCCAAGGGTAGTGATCTGGTGAACTTTTTCCAAGACGCCATGTCTTTGTAGGATATCTTTCATCTGTTTGCCATAGATCATCAAGTGTTTTTCGGCAATGAGCGCACCAAGGTTGTCTTTATCGGAGTTCCCATGGGGGAGCCAGGAAAAGAGGAGTTTTTTCTTAAATTGATGTTCGCTGAGGGAAAAGATCGGTTCGAGAAGTTGTGTGGGTAAACAGGAAAAAATCACTTCGATGTCAGGAATTAAGGTTTCTGGAAGAGTATTGAGCGAGACGAGTTTAGTTTCGAGGTGGGGATAGATTTGATTCGCGAGAGCCTCGATTTCAACATTAGTGAAAACGAGGGGAATCCCCAAAATGCTGCAAAAGGGTGCAATGTGATCTAGATGTTGAAGATCAGAGCCATACAATAGCCCGCAGGCCCGGTATTTAAATGCATTACGACTCACTGTCCCCTTCTAAGAGCACTTTTTTCTTTGGTTTTGAAGTCTCTTGTGATTCAGGGATTAAGGGAGGAAATATGGGAGACTGAAAAAGGCTTTTGTTGGTTTTGCTTAATTCTCTGATTTTTTTTTCGAGGCTCTCTTGTTGTTCTAATAGAGTCGCTTGTCCTACCTCATCATCGGTTACATCACAGGTCATTTTTTTCATTTTGAGTTTCAAAGCTCGGACTTTTTTCTTTAAATCCCCTTGGGTCATTTGAAACGATGATGCATGTTTGAGTTCCCCAGAAAGAAGCATCTTCTCTTCCAAGATGAGACTTGCCAAAAGCTCTCTCAACGTTGATACCAATTCAGTTAATAGATTTTCTACATTGCTCATAGGTCTACTAATAAAGGTCTACAAGAATAAACAAAAGGAGAAAGATAAAGTGATTGATTTTCAGAGGCGCTCTTGGCAAAATGCCCCACATGAATTCTATTGCTCTTTGGTTTGAAAAGGTGGGTAAGCCTTATCCATGGCGGTCCAGTCGAACTCCTTACTCTGTTTGGGTTTCCGAAGTGATGTTGCAGCAAACCCGCGCTGAAGTAGTGATCCCTTATTTTGAAAGATGGATGAAACGGTACCCCACGGTTGATTCTTTAAGCCAGGCTACTTTTGACGAGGTGATCTCCTTGTGGGAGGGGCTTGGCTACTATTCGAGAGCTAGAAATCTCCTCTCAGGGGCCAAACAAGTAGTGGAAGAATTTGAAGGCAATCTCCCTGATACATTCGAAGCTCTCTTGAAAATTAAGGGAATAGGTCGATACACAGCAGGGGCGATCCTTGCTTTTGGATTTGGCAAACGAGCTGCGTTTGTCGATGGGAATATTGCCCGGGTCATGGCAAGGATGTTTTCTTTTGAGGAGTGTGTCATTAAAGCGGGGAAAAAGATCGAAAAGATCGTCGATGAATGGCTTCCGAATGAAAAAGCCCCCTTGGTTATGGAGGGTTTAATCGAATTGGGGCAGACGATCTGCAAAAAGAAGCCGATTTGCGAAATTTGCCCTCTTCAAGATCAATGCATTGCCTATCAAAAAGGGAGACAAGAAGAGCTTCCTGTTCGGTTAAAAAAAGAGACACTCATTCCTTTGATGCGCCAGGTGGCGGCGATCATGTGTAACGGTTACACTTTGCTCAAGAAAAACGAAAAAGGGAAAATCATGGCCGATCTTTGGGAGTTTCCCTATATCGAATGTGATGAAGATGCAACGTTGGCTGGTTTGATCAGGCGTTTTCCTCTTAAGCTTGAGCTGGAGATGATTTTGCCCCGCGTGGTGCACCATTTTACCAAGTATAAAGCGACTCTTATGCCTTACTTATTTCAAACTGGGCAAAAGGGAGAGGTAGAAGGGTTTGTTTGGGTCTCTCTGGAGGAGATGAAAGGGCTTCCGTTTTCAGCAGGTCACAGAAAGATCAAGGAAATGATTTCAGACAAGGGCAAAGGCAAGGGCAGGGGCAAGTTTAATGAGGAGATTCTGGGATGAGTTATTCTACCACCCGCTCTCTACGTTCGCTAGAGAACACAGAGCTCACAGAGAAAGAAAAAAGTCTCACAGGGAAAATTATTGGAGCGGCCATAGACGTTCATAGGATTCTTGGACCTGGACTTTTGGAGTCAGCTTATGAAGCTTGTTTAATTTATGAATTGTGCCAAAGGGAAATGAAGGTGGAGAGTCAAAAGGCCTTGCCAGTGTTTTACAAAGATGTGGTACTTGAGTGTGGTTATCGAGCGGACTTAATCGTTGAGGATCAGGTGATTATTGAGATCAAATCGGTGACTGGGATTGCTTCAATCCATGAAGCGTAGCTAATGTCTTACTTAAGGCTATCAGAGTGTAAATATGGCCTACTGATCAATTTCAATGAGAAGCTCCTGCGAGATGGAATACGTCGATTTAAGCTGTAATTTTTTCTCTGTGATCTCTAGCGAATGTAGAGAGCGGGTGGTAAAAAAATTAAGATCAAGGAAATGATTTCGGACAAGGGCAGGGGCAAAGGCAAGGGCAGGGGCAAGTTTAATTAGGGTTGCGCGAAAGGGGGGCTATCCGTATGGTGTGCTTATGGATAGGGAAAATTTTTGGCAGACCGATGGGCTGCAACACATTCACCCACAAGGTTTTGGCGAGTTTCCTGAGGGGTTTGATCTTGTCAGTGAAGTCAAAGAGATTGTGAAGGAAATTCCTCATACAAGAGTCGTTGACTTTGGATGTGGGTATGGTCGATTGTGTGAAAGCTTTGAGACTGAAAAATATCTGGGGGTTGATATCAACCCACAAGCCATTGAAGAAGCAAAGAGTAAGTTTTCTCAATATAAGTTCGAAATTGCTGAGAAGGGGATCAAAGGAGCGGACCTCTTTTTTGCTTATACTGTTTTTTTACATCTCAACGATTCCGAAGTCGATGAAGTATTGCGCAATATGCGGTGTAAGTGGTTAGTTGTGGGAGAAATTCTTGGTAAAGAGTGGCGCCGTGATGGGCTACCTCCTGTCTTTAATCGAAATTTAGAAGATTATGTTAAATTAATGCGCTCTCATGATTTGATTCTTCATCGCCATACTAAAAAGCCTTACATGAGGTATGCTTCATCCCCTTGGTATCAAGGGAAAAACACTGATGTTTCTTTTTTGGTTTTTAAAAAATGTCTGAGAAATCCACTCGTATAGTCGTTGGGAATATCAATTGCTCAAGTTGTAAGGGGCATATTGAAACGGCATTAAGTAAAATGCAGGGAATTGGATCCATTATCGTGAATGTGGTGACTTCAGAGGCTCTTCTGACCTACGATCCTAATGAAATTTCCATGAATGAGATATTGCTTCGTCTTAAGCAGATTGGTTATCCGAGTGTTGAAAAGAAAGTGGAACATGAGTCAACAGTGAATATGGTGCTCCTCTATCTTAAGGCGGTGATTTGTACTCTCATTGCTTCCACTCTTTTTGTTGTTGATATGTCACACATGTTGTTTCGTAGCCAGATGTTACCCTTGTTAACTCAATGGATTTTAGCTTCAATTGTGCAATTTTATGGAGGATGGGGATTTACAAGGCAGGCGATCAAGTCTCTACAAGAAAGAGTTATTGGGATGGATGCTCTAATTGTCCTGGGCACAATCTCTGCCTATTTGTTTAGTACCATTTCATGGTGGATCCATTTTGACACAGAACTCTATTTCGAGACACCCAGCGTGATTATTGCTCTTGTCTTGTGGGGAAGATTGCTTGAAACCAAGGCAAAGACAAGAGCAAAAAAGGGGATGAAGGCATTAATTTCTCTTCAATCAACTGTAGCGCGGAGAATGGAAAATGGGCAGGAAAAAACTGTTCCTATCGATCAAATCGCTGTCGATGATTTGATTGCAGTGAGTCCTGGAGAACGGATGCCGGTTGATGGGGAGATCGTTCAAGGACACACAAGTGTCGATGAATCGATCATCACGGGGGAGGCAATGTTTGTCCAAAAAAAGGTGGGTGATCATGTCGTCGGTGGAAGTTTAAACCACGAAGGGGCGCTTTTGATCAAATGTAGCAAAGTAGGTTCAGAAGCGCTTTTGGGAAGGATGATTGATCTTATAGAAAAGGCGCAGTCTTCTAAACCAAAAATTCAGCGATTTGTCGATAAGATTGCATTGATCTTTGTGCCGATTGTGATGGCAATTGCCTTTTGCGCCTTTGCAATAGGTTGGTATCATCATTCCTTTGAAGTAGCGATCATTAATTTAGTAGCAACTCTTGTCATTGCTTGTCCCTGCGCTCTTGGTTTAGCAACACCTACAGTGGTCGTTGTTTGCGCTAGTCGTGCTGCAAAGAAAGGAATTCTCATCAAAGATTTCACCGATCTTGAGTTTGTCGGAAAGGTTAAGACAATCATTTTCGATAAAACGGGAACAATCACAGAGGGGAAGATGAGAATCATTGAAACTCCTACAGATCCCCATGTGGTAGAAATTGCCAAGTGTTTGGCAAGGTATTCTTCCCACCCTTTAGCAAAGGCCATTGGGAAAAATAATATTTCTGCAAAAGAGGCTAAGGAAGAGTTCGGACGGGGAGTTGTGGGAAAGTTAAATGACAAGAAAGTCTATCTGGGTTCGGAGAGTTTTCTTAGAGAATTAGGGGTAAAGATCGATAGGGAAATCCCCAAAAAGACCGTGGTGCTGATTGGGGAGGAAAACAAACTAGTGGGGCTCTATGCCTTTGAGGACACCCTCCGAGAGGATGCTGAATATGCCATTTTTGAGCTTAAAAAACGAAACATCAAACTAGTTCTTCTGAGTGGAGATAACAAGGAAGTCGTCGAGGCGTTGGGTGCGTTTCTTCATTTTGACAGAGCCGTCGGTGGGGTTACTCCTGAAGGAAAGGCAAACTATGTAGAAATGACCAAGGAATTGTGCGCCGTGGTTGGTGATGGTGTTAACGACGCGCTTGCCCTTTCAAAGGCGGATGTCTCCATTGCCATGGGTTCAGGGAGCGATGTTGCGATGGAAGCCGCGAACATTGGCATCATGCAAACGAGGGTTTCCGCGGTAGTAGATCTAGTTGACCTTGGGCGGGTGGTAAAAAAGCGAATCCTCCAAAACATCTTCTTTGCCTTCGCCTACAATATCACAGCTTTGCCTCTAGCTGCTTTTGGTCTTGTCAACCCTATGATCGCTGCCTTGGCCATGTCGATGAGCTCGATCCTCGTCGTTACCAACGCCCTCAGAAAGTACTAATCTGGGCGATTGCAAGGAAAAATCAAATCATCCTATTGCCGGGAAGTGTTGATTTTGGTAAATTCTTTCAAAACTAGGGAAGAAATATGCAGATCAAGTTTCCTACGGAAGAAGACGTTATAGCTGATGAAGCCTTCATCAATAAGGTGTTGCGTAATAAGTTGCCGATTTTGGCAGGTGTGGCTTTTTTTATCGCTTTGGCCCTAGCTGTTTCAGGTGGAGGAAGCAAGCGAATGAAGAGAGAGAGAGATTTTTTCTCCCTATCCCACTCTCATAAGCTGCTTGAAAAGGGTGAAGGGGAGTTCAATGAAGTAAGCTTAAGTAAGCTGTTGAAACTCTACCCTGAGGCTGAGGCTGATTTTGCCTATTTTTTGAGAGATGATAAAATTATCGAAAGAGAAGTTCAAAAGGCGGCTTCCTATGAACAGGGGATTATTTCAAGACTTTCCTACATTCCTCCCCTCTATCTTGAATTTATGAAAGTAGTTCAGCTTATGGAAGGGGAAGAATCTAATAAGGCATTCGAGTCTCTTGGTAAGTTAAAAGGCGAGATCGAGAAAGAAGGGGTTATGAAATATCCAAGGCTCTATTGTTTTGTCCTTTCCCGTTATGCATTTGTTTTAGAACAAAATGGGCAAGTGGATGACGCTAAAGTGGCTAGGCAGCAGTTAGCTGAGTTTATTTCTAAAGAAAACCTGAATTTTGACATGGTCTTCTGATTTATTGCCCGCGAGCATCATTGGCAATAGCCTTGCCAGCAACAGCTCCCATAATAGCGAATATAATGGGGGGAATAAAGATCGCCACTAAGCAGGCGAGGACTGCAACGATGATGGCGGTGATCTTTTCCTTAGAAACAAAAGTCAGTGAGGCTAAGCTGATTTTATGGGCCGATTTGGGAACTAAAACCCCAACAATGGCAAAAATCATGCAGAGTAGGATCGACCAAACGAGCATCGCGCCGCCCCAAACAAGAGCAAAGATTGCTGTTAGGATAAAAACCAAGCAAAGAGCTATTTCGAGGCCGTATTTCTTCATTTTTCCTTCCAATTCTCCCACAGTAAATCCCCCTTTGGATTTGTCATTTGGGTCATCTGCCATAAGCCACCTCTCTTGTCAAGCTCACATCCTTCAGAATAAACCTCAACTTATTCAGAGGGGTGTTTTTTTTCAACTTTTTCCCTATCTTTTTTTTTGCCTAGTTGCTATCTCCTAATTATGAATTGGTTGAGGGGTTGAGAGTTCCCCTATTGTTCGTCCTTGCAATGATGGATTTACTCGGGTATGATTCGCTTCTGGTATTTATGGGGGGCATGTTTTGCTCGAGAACCGTCTAAAATTGCATATCTGGAATAGGGTCCTAGGAATAGGGGTTTGGTTTTACCTTTCACTGGCAATTGCACTACCCCTTATCGCGCTAATTTTTTTTGCTCTTTACTCCGAGGGGGGCAATTTTTGGCAGGAGAAGAAGGAAGCTTTACCTTCTAATTCAAATACAGTCAAGCCTTATCAAGGGATATTCGATGAAATTTCCACCCCAGCGGCGGGTTCGCTTTGGATTCCTTTACCCGACATAAGCAAAAATCTGCTTTTTTTGGAGTATAATGACCGTCCTGATTGTAAAAGGGAGGAAAGGGCAGCGCTCATTGGGCTAAAGGGGACCGATCAGGAAAGGTTTGTCAAGGAAGGGGATAGTCTCTATTTTTCATGTACTGACCAAGATTCGATCAGTTTTTCGGATTCTCCGACCCCATTTCTGGCTCAATTTCACTTAAATCATCAGGGGCAACTCAAGGTTACGTTCACAACTAAATACTTGGGGACAAGTCAACAAGAAATCTTTAAGACAGTCTCTCACTTTACGGTCGAAAGAAATCAAAAAAATCATCAAGTAGAAGCTAAAGAGAAGATGATCAAGGAAATGACGGATACATTCCTTGCTGCAAAATGTTTCCTTTATGATCAACTTTTTGATCTATACGGAGGAGCAGAATACGCAGCCTTTCGCCATAAGTATCGTTTAAAGGTGCCAAAAGAAGGGGGCGATGACTATTTATTTGTCGCTGTAGGCGACCTCATTACGTTTGAAGAAGGGAAATGGGTGGTCTCAAATGGGAAGACTTTGGGAAAGCCTTTGGTCTTTGTTAAATCGATCCAGGGAAAAACCTGCGAATTGACCCTTTGGGGAGAAAGTGGCATTTCATCGCAAGAGATTTCCATTCCCTTAAGCTTGGGATCGCCTCTCTCAACCAATATGCATGAACTCTTTTCCAAAGTTCACAAGCGAACAGAGTCGTCAGTCGTGTGTGATTTGGCCGGTAAACATACCGTCATTCGCAAAGGAGATTGGTTGATTAAAACGAATGGTAAGTGGCGCAATCTAAGGCATCTAAACGAACTAAAGGATTTTTTAGTGTATGTTTTAAAAGGGGAACTGTTTATCTTTGATGGAATTGAAACGAGAGGAACTGCAAGTCATTTTATGGGGCATTATTTTAACGATGAACGGACCCAGGTATTAAAGATCGATATTCCCATCAATGACAAGCTGACCAAAGATAAGAATCAAGCTAAGAAAAAGAAGCCTGCATTGAGGACCGGCACAAAAGAGGCAGAGGGAGTTCATAGAGAGTGAAAAATATCACTGTTTATCTGTTATTGCCTGCTTTGTTTTTTGCTACTCTATCTGCTGGCGAGGAAGTCGCTGCCACATCTTCAGAGCATATGTCGATCGAGGAAAAGCTCGCGAAGATGGGATCTAATCATGCTCAGCCTCATTCTTCTTCAGATCAAGGAAGCCCTTCTACCCAGATTTTGCAAAGGCTCTCTCAAATCCGTCACGAACTTAAAGATAAATATAATCAAACACAAGCGCTCATCGAAGAGGAAGAGTCTGAAGAAAAATGTTTAGAGCTTCTTGAAGAGATTAATATACTCCGGACTGAGTTGGCTGAATTGGAGAAAAAGTGGCGTATTCTTCAATCTGAGGAGATTCAGAAAGACTCAGAGGCTTGTGGTATATGGCAAAATGAGGAAACTTCGATTTCAGAATTGGTGATGGAATATGGCTCTTCGGAGTATTTATATGTCATTCCTCCCGATGTCGCGGCCATTAAACTTAATCTCCAATCGGCGTTATTGATTCCCCGAGAGTCGTGGGCTGCTCTGATTGAGACCATATTTAAGCACAATGGGATTGGAGTCAAAGAAATCAATCCTTATGCAAAGCAGCTATATCTTCTTAAGCAAGATTGCATCACGTTTACTTCGATACTAGTGGATAAAGAACAATTGGCCTTTGTGGAAAAGAGGGAAAGGATTGCTTTCGTTTATTCCCCTCCTGTAGCGCAGCTCAAACAGGCTTTTTACTTCATGGAAAGATTTCGCGATCCCAAAACGACTTTTGTCTACCAAGTAGGGGCTAAAATTGCGATCGTTGGTTTTCAGGAAGAGGTAAAAAGATTAGTGAGCCTGTGCGATAATGTTTGGGAAAATGGGGGCGATAAGATTGTCCGAGTGGTTACCTCTTCTAAATTGCAAGCAGAAGAAATGATCAAAATTCTCAAGTCTTATTTTGGGGGTTTGTCAGATCCTTCCCGTTCCATTATCACTATGAAGGGGGGGCATGATTTGTCAGCGACCTCTCTGGCTAGCGAAAGCGGTATCATTTTGATTGGAGAAAAGGGACTCGTTGAGAAAGGGGAAGCGGTCATTCGCGAGACGGAGAATCAGGTAAGTGACCCCTCAGAGCTGACAGTATTTTGGCATACATGCAGCCACAGTAATCCCACAGATTTGGCTGAAGTGCTCGATCGGGTCTACTCTTCGCTCATCAATACTTCGATGGAGATCCCCTCTGAAGTAGGATCAGGACAAAAAGATCCTCAGTTTGGGCAGGGAGCCGAAGAGCCGGAGGAAGAAGATATTGAACAGGGGTTGTATAACCCACCACTAGAAAGGGTCAAACCATGGTCAACGCGGCTCGTAAAGCCCAGAGAGAAGAAGGTTGATCCTGATGAAACAAAGATCAAATCAGGAAACTTCATCCCTTATCCGTCAACAGGTTCGATCTTAATGGTGATCCGCAAAGATATGGTGGGAAAGATTAAGGAAGTCATACGACGCTTGGATATTCCTAAAAGGATGGTCGAGATTGAAGTACTGATGGTCGAAAGGCGTTTAAAGAATACCACTCGCATAGGAATCAATATTTTAAAGTTGGGATCGACCGCAGAAAACATCAACCAATTAGGTGGCGAGTACTTTGGCGATGGGACAAAAGCAACAAGGGGTCTCCTTGAGTTTATCTATTCTGGGACAAAAAATGAGAGTTTCCCTGCGATTGATTTGACATATAACTTCTTGCTTTCTCAAGAAGATATTCGTGTTACAGCAGCTCCCTCGGTCATTACGATTAACCAGTCCCCCGCGATTATTGCAATCACTGATCAAATTTCGATCAATAATGGTGCTTCACCGGTGCAAACAAACAATGGTTTTGTCTTTAAAGACTCTTATGAAAGAGCCGATTTTGGTATTACGATTAAGTTGACACCCACAGTTCATGAGCCCGAGATTGGGGATCCTGACGGGCAGGTCTATGTTACCTTAGAAAACGACATTTCGTTTGAGACAATCAAGAGATTAGATGGTGGGGAAAACCATAAACCTGATGTACACAAAAGACAGGTTAAAAACCAAGTAAGAATCCCCGATGGACAAACGATTATCCTCGGTGGATTAAAGAGCAAAAACCAAGAAGATCGAAATGAAAAAATCCCCTTCCTAGGGGAAATTCCTGGGTTTGGGAAATTATTCGGTACGAATCTGCTCACCGATACTTCAGGAGAGATGTTTATATTTATCAAGCCTAAGGTCGTCCATGATCCCAAAACAGATTTGATTCAAATGAGAGAAGAAAAGCTCAAAGCAAGGCCTGGTGATTCACAATATTTTCTTGATCGTATTGCTGAGTCAAGGAAGAAGTCTGCTGAGAGAACATTTAAACGTAGTTGGAATATGTTTTTTGGGATGAGAGATGATGCCACAGTCAAGCTCTAAAATCTTAGAACCGATCGAAATTTTAGCAAGACGCTCAGGTCTCAGTGTCGAGTACGAGATTGATGCATTTGAGTTTGTGAAAACAAAAATCAAGGTCTTGCCTTATGCATTTGTGAAAAAACATGCGCTGATCCCTCTAAAAAAGGAGGGGGGGATGCTTTATGTTGCCCTTTCTGATCCTTTTGATCTGACTGCTGTTGAAGAGATCCGCTATATGACAGGCACCCCCGTTGTCGAACGCTTGTCGCCCCGTCATATCATTGAAAAAGCGATAGAGAAGATCTATCAGCAAAACGATGAAGCGGCAACAGAGTTTATCCAGGGACTTGAAGAATCACCTACTGAAGAGATCAAGTATGCTCATGAGAAAGAATATGATTTGCTTGATAATGAAACCGATTCAGCGGTCATAAAATCTCTCAATATGATTTTGGTAGAGGCCCTTTCTCAAGGGGCTTCAGATATTCACTTTGAACCCCAAGAAAGCGGACTTATCGTACGTTATCGGATTGATGGCGTGTTGCAACTTCGACACAACATGCCCCCTGAAATTGTTTCCCCACTCACGACAAGGATAAAAGTTTTAGCCCAATTGGACATTGCAGAACATAGGTTGCCCCAAGATGGAAGGATCAAATTGCGCATGGGGGGAAGAGAAATTGATTTTCGTGTGAGTACGATCCCGATTGTTCTAGGAGAGAGAATTGTCTTAAGGATTTTGGATAGAACCCAGCTCTTGGTCGGATTTGAAAAAATGGGGATGCGCTCTAACCTCTTGAAGAAATTGCGAGCCCACATAAGAAAAAATCAAGGGATGATTCTCGTTACAGGGCCCACAGGAAGCGGAAAGTCGACAACTCTCTATAGTGCCTTATCAGAAATCATGTCTTCTGAAATCAACATTATGACGATCGAAGATCCAGTAGAATTCAAAATCGAGAAAATGGCACAAATTAGTGTAAATTCTAAGATCGATCTTACGTTTGCCAAGGGGTTGAGGCATATCTTAAGGCAAGATCCTGATGTCATCATGGTGGGGGAAATCCGAGACAAAGAGACAGCAGAAATTGCGGTGCAGGCAGCATTAACAGGACACCTGGTCTTAAGCACCCTTCATACAAATGATGCCCCCTCAGCCATAGCCCGATTAGTCGATATGGGAATTGAACCTTACTTGATTTCCTCTTCAGTGATCTGTATTTTGGCTCAACGACTGGTTAGAATGATCTGTCCTGAGTGTAAAAAAGAAGAGATCATGACTAAAGAAGAGGCCGCCTTAAACCATCTTCAACTGCCTGATAAGGTTTTTGAAGGGGGGGTAGTACGTTTTTTCAAAGGGAAAGGCTGCCCGCAATGCTTTGGTAGTGGCTACAAGGGACGTTGTGGTATTTATGAATTGATGGATGTCACTTCCAAGGTTAAGCGTCAGATCCTTTCTAGTGCTGAAAGTAGCGATATCAAACGGATTGCTCAAGAAGAGGGAATGGAAAGCCTAACTCAGGAGGGGATTAAGTTTGCGCTCCAGGGCAAGACAACGATCGATGAGATCATACGAATCACATCTGGTGCGGGGGATTCAACGGTTTAATGGCCCTTTTTGAATATACCGAGCTGTTAGAGAATGGAAAACAAAAGGTCGGCGTGATCGATGCTGATACCTTGCTTGCTGCCAAGGCCAAACTTCGTCAAATGCGCGTGATTGTAACGAAAATTACCCTGGCGAAGACCAAACGGCGTAACTTTTTTAGTAAGACATTATTGATCAATTTTACTCGAGAAGTCATGCAACTCCTATCTTCCGGCTTACCTCTTTATGAGAGCCTTTTGACTATCGAAGAAAAGTATAAAAATCACAAAGCTCACGCCATTTTCCTCGATTTATGTGATAAGGTGAAGGGGGGGTGTAGATTTTCCAAAGCCCTTGCGTGTCACGGAACGATTTTTGATCAACTCTATGTCTCCATGGTTGAGGCTGGGGAAAATACCGGGCGTCTCGATAAGGCCTTTCTTCAACTTTACCGTGTTTTAGCGAGGACGGAAAAATTTAAGCGGCAAATCCGAGCCGCCATGTTGTATCCTCTTTTCCTTGCCTCTTTTTGTGGAGTAGTGTTGGTAGGGCTCTTTCTTTTCTTGATTCCTTCGATGAAGGAATTATTTGAAGGGCGGTCGCTTCATCCCATGACAAGAGTTGTTCTTGCGATCAGCGATGCCATGAATGCCCATGCTTTTTGGTTTTTCCCGAGCTTATTTATCTTAGTCTTATGCATTTCCTGGTTTATCAGACAAGAGAAAACGAGGAAGCATTTGCAAGCCTTTTTTGTCCACGTCCCCCTCCTGAAGAGGATGATTATGGAAGCTGTTTTAATGCGGTTTTTCCGTGTGTTATCAGTTCTTTTGGAAAGTGGGGTTCCCATTTCAAAAGCGCTGCGTCTTTCTCGCGGCGTGATGAACAATCCTGTTTATGAAAAGGTGGTATTTGAGACAGAAGAGGGGATTATTACAGGTAAAAAGCTCTCCTATCTGTTTAGGCAATCGCCCTTGATGCCTCCCTTGGTCGTAAGGATGCTCGCTACGGCCGAGGAAACTGGGTCTCTATCCGAAATGATGATGAACATCGCTGAAATTTATGAAGAAATGTTCGAAAGGTCTATCTCTCAGTTTACAAATCTCTTGCAACCTGTTATGCTGCTCATTCTTGGCTTGATGGTGGGTACTGTTTTATTGGCCGTCTTATTGCCGATGACAGACGTCTCAGCCATAACATAATACGGAAGGGAGATTCCTATGAAAATTAATAAGAGAGCTATAACGTTGTTAGAGATGATGATCGTCATTTTCATCATTGGAATTATCGGAAGTGTTGTTGGATATAGCATGAAGGGATCCCTTAATGAAGGGAGAGCGTTTAAATCGGAACAAGGTTCAAAACAAGTCTATGATATATTGATGCTCAGCCTCGCCAATGGAAGCAACATGAATCAAATAGTTAAATCTCCAGAAGCTTTATTGAGTGAATCGGGATTGGTGAGCAACCCAAAAAAAATGATCAAAGATGGATGGAATCAAAAATTCGTGATTCGAAAAACATCAGAGAACGATGTAGTGGTTTACTCTCCCCAATGGCATAAGTATCTTGTTGAAAAGAAGAAAATGGACGAGTCGGAGTTGCATGAAAACTATCCCTGGGCCTTCCCCGAAAATCTCGATGAAGTGTTGTAAACGGTGCTTTACCCTTTTTGAAATTGTCATCTCGATGTTTCTTTTATGCCTCATCTCGTCTCTTTTTATTTACAAAGGATGGGAGCTCATCAATGAACACCGCTATCTTTCTTCTTGTCGCCTCGTCCAAAATGAAATTTATGCGGCCAAACTAAATGCTCTCTCATTTGGACATGACTTTACCTTTAAGTTTACCCCCGAGGGGTCAAAGACAAAGCTATTTATTGAGTGTTTTGACCCACCAAAGTTACTTAAGAGCCGGGTTAATCGAAACATCAATCTTCCTAACCTACGATTAGAAGGGGAGATTATTTTCTATGCTAACGGCTATTTTTGGCCACAAGATCAGATCATTTGTCGCCCCATAAAAGGCAATTCTAAACCCAGAGAGATTTCTCTTGTGCAAATTGATCGCATGAAAGTCAAAGAAAATGTATTTTGAAAATATTGATAAGGAGTTTTCGATGAATCGTATTTTTGCTAGGCTCTGTTTTCTATTTTTCCCCATTGCCGTTAGTTTTGCTGAAGAGCCCGTTATTGAAACGCCGAATGTTTCAGTCATTCGTGATCATTTATTAGGGATTGAACCAGAATGGCAGCCGAAGATTGTCAAAAGTTATGAGGCGGGACAACCTTTTGAAGTCGATTATTACAGTGAAGATGAAAATGATGAGTCCGTATTAAGCAAAAAGATCGTTTATTATGAAAGTGGGTCAAAATTAGAAGAAGTTGATTATGACGTGGAAGGTTTATATCATGGTCTCTACGTCAAATGGTTTCCTAACGGGATTGAGCAAGAGATTACGAATTACAAAAAGGGACAACCGCACGGACAAAGGGTTGTCTTTTACCCTAGTGGGGCGTTTGCCATTAAAGAAACCTATGAAGAGGGAAATCTCGTTGGTGTGAGGAATTCTTTTTTTGAAGATGGAAAAAAGAAGACAGAAGAACATTTTCTGGACGGGCAGCTTCATGGGGAGAGCTGGGAATACTACCCAAGTTCTAAACGCAAAGCTTTAACTGTTTACAGAAACGGGCTTAAACAGGGAACCTGCTTAGAATGGCATGAGAATGGCGTGATTGCGGCCAAAACATTTTACAAAGACAATTTATGTACCAATGATGGAAAAAACCCTGCACGTATAGAGTATGATGAATATCATGCTCTTAAAGAGGTTGCCGATTATGAGGATGGTGAAAAACAAGGGGTTACTACGACTTACTACCCGTCTGGTCAAGAAAAAGAGAGAAAGAATTATGACCATGGAAAAAGGCATGGAATGTGGCTTTCTTATTTTGAAAATGGCGGTCTTCGCGGAGAGGAATATTATCATCATGATATTCCTGTGAAAAAACATTGGATGAAACATGAAAATGGGAAAAATTATTGGAATGCTGAATTTGATGACTTTGGAACAACATTAAAGCCTGTTCAGGTTTTTTCATCACAGGGAGTACTTATCAAAGAGTTTTCCATGAAGGGTGGAAAATATCATGGAAAATTTCTCGATTGGTACCCGAGCGGCGTTTTAAAATTTGATGGAAATCAAAAGATGGGGGAGCTCGATGGTGAAGTTCTCCAATATTATGAAAACGGAATGCCTTGGGTATTTAGTAACTATAACGAGGGGAAACTCAACGGTAAAGTACAACGCTGGTATGAAAACGGGATCATCGCTTTCAAAGCTGATTATGCTGATAATGAGCTTTCCGGGGAACTGATGGAGTGGTACGAAAACGGCGAAGTCAAACGCCGCGAATATTTTGATCATGGAGTTCCTGATGGGCATTTTCAAGCATTCAGTCAGAAAGGAACACTTCTCGCAACGAGTACCTACACGCAAGGTAACTTGAACGGCAGTGCAAGAGAATATGATGAACAAGGAAATTTGCTCTATGATGCCACGTATAAAAACAACCTTTTAAATGGAACAATTTCTTCTTACTTTTCCAATGAAATCCCCCATTATGTGTATGAATATCGAGAGGGCAAAAAAAATGGAAAAGGAATCGAGTATTGGGAATCAGGACAGATCAAATACAAGGGATTTTATCAAAACGATAAGAATGAAGGTTTAGCGCAAGCTTTCTATGATGATGGCGCTCTTCATTTTACCCGCTTTTACAAAGGGGGCAATCCTGTAGGTGAGCAAAAATATTACTTTCCGAGCGAATGTAAAGGGGAAAATGGGGAGGCTGTCCTCAATCGTATACTTAACTACGATGGTTCGGGAAGACTTCATGGAGAGCAGAAAATATTTTACCCAACCGGATCTATTTCTTCATTGATCACTTATGAGAATGGGGAACTCCATGGTTTGAAATCACTGTGGTCTGTGCAAGGTGATTTGCTCCAAGAGTGTTGGTATGATCAAGGAAAGCTCGTTGGGAAATTCCTGATGAAGGACCAGGGGGGAAGTGAAGTGGTTTGTTATTATGAAAGGAATAAAAAGCACGGCCCTTTCGAACGTTTTTATCCCGTACATCCCCGTTTTGGAAAAGTTAAGGCGCTTGAAGCAAACTACAATCGAGGGTTTCTCGATGGAGAGGTGACAGAATATAACGAAGCTGGACTTAAGATGACGACCTGCAATTTTAATCATGGAAAGAAAGAGGGGCCAGCTTACATTTTCGATACTCGTGGCTTGCTTGTCTCAAAGATTCATTTTATTGGGGATAAAAAGAGTGGCGAAGCTTTTCAGTACTATCCTAATGGAAGAGTGTTACGCATCACTCCCTATGTAGATGATGAAATTGATGGAATGCAATTAAGTTATTATATTGATGGAACTCCCTCAGCGATATCGATTTTTTCTAACGGGGTTCTCAACGGGGTTTGCAAATCTTGGAACGAGAAAGGAGTTTTAATTTTTGAAGGAGAGTACAAAGAGGGTAAAAAACACGGAAAATTTAATAAGTATTACGACAATGGGACCCCTAGGCTTCTACAAGAATATAAAGACGACCAACTGACGTTTAAGAAATCGTTTGATCCCGATGGTAACGAGCTTTCATAATAACTTAGGTTAAGTCTATTATAGTGCAACGCCAATGGCAACAGCGCCTTGTGGGGCTAAAATATTCTTTTTGATGTTGTTGCCATCAAGATCGCAGATCCAAAGCACCGCGTTTTCTAAATCATCTTGTCCTGTGCTGTAAATCGCGGTCGAAGATAGAGCTAAGCTATTCACTTGACCATTATCAAGCTCGATTTTGTTAAGCAAATTTCCCTTCAAATCAGAGATCCATAGAGTAGCCTTTCCTTGATCATCGTACCCTCCCAAATAGATCTTATCGGATAAAACGATTAGCCTGCCTGCAAAATTTCCATTCGATGCCATTGAAATTTTACTCACAAAGACACCTGTTAAGTCATTGATCCAAAGCGTCATATTTTTGCTGTCATCTAATCCTATGCTGTAGATATTCTCTGAAGAAATACCGACATCAAAGGCCATGCTGTATCCGGTGTCTAGGGAGATCGTTTGCAGCGAACTTCCCCCTAAAGAAGCCATCCAAAGTATGGAGCCTTCTCCAGGGCTATCCCCGACAATATATAGGCTGTTTGAAGAGAGAGATAATCCCCTTGCATAGTTCCCGTTATTCAAAGGTATCGATTGATGATGGCTGCAATCTAAATAGGAGATCCACAGCATTGCATTAACGGAATGGCTGGACCCTACGCTATAAACTCTAGAAGAAGAAAGGGCCAATCTATTGATAGAACTTCCATTTGAATCAAAAGCCACTTTATTTACGCCACTTCCATCAACTCTATTCATCCAAATGGCCGCACTATTGGTCCAATCTTGTCCCCCACAATAGACAAGAGAAGAGGATATTGCTAGATCATCGGCCTGACCGCGGCTATTTCCCAAAAATACCCTCTTCGACAATGTGCCATTTTCATCGCACATCCATTGAATGGGAGCCCCAGCGCGGTCATAACCTACACAACGAACATATTCAATACCATCGACGTAAAGAAGTACTGAAAAAAACAAACCTAAAAACGATTTAATCATAGGTTTCCCAGTGGGGTTAAATGAAAAAGGGCCCAAGTTGAGCGACTTTTGCATTTGATGATGTTAAAGTGTTTTTCAATGAGTAGTGTTAGAGATTTTTCCAGTTGCCCAGGGATCTCTAGGAATAGGTGGGTTGAGGGGCTGTAAAGATGCTTTTTTTGTCCTAGTTGTTCGATAAGGCGCGTATATCCACTTAAACCAATCGGGTAAGGGGGGTGTAGAAGAATCAAATCATATGGTTCTTGTTTTAGACGATCGAGTAGTGAAAAGGCATCGATTCTGAATACCTCTCCTTCATTTTCCTTTCCGATGATTTTCAAATTGGCTCGGATTGCTTTCACGCACTCTTCACTTAAGTCATTGAATGTAACGAATGCGGCCCCGCGACTTAATGCTTCTATACCCATTGCGCCAGAGCCTGAAAACAAATCGAGGACCCGTGCCCCGTCGATGAGTTCTTGACAAGAGTCAAAAACCATCCCTCGGAGAAGGGATGTAGCAGGTCGGGTTTCCCGCCTTTTTGGGGTTACCAATTTAAACCCTTTGTATTTTCCACTGAGTATGTAGAGGGTCACTAAGAGACCTCGTTGTAACACAAACGTATTAGATTGTATAAGAAAGACCCTTTATATACGAAAAAAAAAAGAGGCCACAATGAATTGTGGCCTCCATCAATGTCAGCTAATTTTCTTAGCTAGATGACTTTGAAGAGCTAGAGCTAGAGCTTGAAGAGCTAGAGCTTGATGAGCTAGAGCTTGATGAGCTAGAGCTAGAGCTTGATGAGCTAGAGCTTGATGAGCTAGAGCTTGATGAGCTAGAGCTTGATGAGCTAGAGCTTGAAGAGCTAGAGCTTGAAGAGCTAGAGCTTGATGAGCTAGAGCTAGAGCTTGATGAGCTAGAGCTAGAGCTAGAGCTTGATGAGCTAGAGCTAGAGCTTGATGAGCTAGAGCTAGAGCTAGAGCTAGAGCTAGAGCTAGAGCTAGAGCTTGAACAGTCGGCATGATCATCAAAGTTATTAATTTGATTAATCTTACCTTCAATAGATTTTTTACTCATGATTAATTTCCTCGTATTAATTAATACGTAAAATGCGCTCGAATTATCTCACGCATCTGAATGCAATTATAACTAACTGGGAGGAAAGTTTGTAACCAACGCAAAAAGAGCTGCTTATGGAGCAAAGAAAATAAGCTGCCATAATATGTTCATGGAATTAAATAATCAAAATATTCTGCAAATAGTCTCTGAAGAATATCTACGGACTGGCCAGATAAATCCTGTTTGGAAAGAGGAGCTGCCCGAATATAATCAAGGATTTTTAGAAGTTGGAGAACAATTCTTAGGGTGTCCCATCGATTTTAAAGATAAGACAAAATCGTCATTTTTTTCTCAAAAAGATCGTGTATACCTATTTGGGAAAAAAGGGGGTGAATTTTCTCATGTGTTTAAAATTTACAAAAATCAAAAAGATGCATTCGGAGAAAAAATTGCCTATGATCTGCTATCGGGTCATTTACCTCCTTTTGCTCGGCTTGCACAATTGATCCAAATCGGTAAAATGGGTGGAGAACTATTTTGGATTATGGAAAGAGTAAAAGGAATTTCTTCTACAGATGCATATGGTAAAGCAAACACCAAAGAGAGAGTTGTTTGGACCGAAAAGCTGGCTCTTGTAGCTGCAAGTATTCATCGAGAAAATGTCTTGCCGCTAGCTATTCAAGAAGCAGAATCGATATTTCAAAATAAACTTCTCTTTCTTAAAGAACGAATGGCGGCTCTTGAGGAAAGCAAACTTCTTAAAAAGATCATGGTAGAGGAGATGCCTCGGTTAGAGCAATTGGCAAAGGAGTGTCTTAAGGAGCCAATGACCTCTTCACTTGCTTTTGGGGATTTTCATGAATCGAATTATTTGTTTTCCCTAGAAAGTGGGGAAATTCATTTATTCGATCAATCTTTGCTCTTGAATGACTCTACCATTCGGAAAAGCTTTCCCATAAATCGAGAGAACAATGTAGCTGTTGTCCTAAATATGCTCGATTCACTTGCACTCAAAAAGCGCATTCGCCTGAAGGAAGTCAGCAAGCTTAAAGAGGTATTTTTCAATGTTTGGAGGAAGGAAACAAATCAAGGGGGCTCATTTAATATGATCCTCTTTTGTTATCGTCATCGAATTCTTTCTAAGCTTTTGCAACAAATTTCCAAAGCTCCTTCCAACCTAGATCTCATTGCCGATCTCTATTTCGATTACCTCTCTAATCCCAGCTTCCTAGATTAAAATCATGATCAAGGTTGAGATCAAGAAATTTAGTAGAAGTTTATCTATCTTACGGGGGAGGGAAGGTTGTGGGAGACTAGTAGGTCTTTGGCATGGTTGAGGGCATCTAGATCGCCTGTCTTTAGATAGTGGCTAATGTCAAAGAGAGCTTGGTATTGCGCGATGTCGTGGCTCAAGCGAGAGGGAGAGTTGATGGACTCTTGAAAGGAGATTTTTTTGGGAATGTTTAACCATCGATCTCCATTGTAGGCCTGGATTAGAAGGGTAAACTCTTTCTTCTCTTTCGTCTCTCCGTAGATTTTGAAGACTTTGTCAGTGTAGAGTTGGGTTGCAGCAAGATCAGCATCGTAGAGGATTGTTGAATCATTTTCATCAACTTGGGTCACTTTAGCAGAAAAGCCAATCGGTCTATGAATCCTTTTCGTTAAGGCAGAAAGTTTCCTTCCAAATGCCGAATGTGTCTTGGCATAAACTGAATCCCCATGACAAAGGCCCGCTAATGTATTCAACATCGCGATGTTGTTGTTATCGCTCGTTGAAACCGTATGAAGAGAAAAATTATCGGGCAAATCTTCTACTAACTCGCGGATTGGATAGCGATTAATGCGAATATTTTTCATAAAACGGCCATCCGAGAGGAGAATCACCGTGTGAGGTTCACCACTATTTTCTGCCTTAAGCTTTAACCTACCGATAAGCTTGCAAAATGTTTGAATATTTGATTTGCCCCGTTGTGGAAGCTCTTTAAGTTTCTTACGTACATGGCTAGAAGTCGATTTTTTAAATGTAAGATCTTCTTTTTCAAACCATTCTGTTTCATGGTCAAAGAAAGCAATATTAAAAGAGGTCCCTTCTTGTAAGTAGTCGATTGCTTGAAGCACGCCCTTAATGAAAGTGAAATAACGATGTGGCTCAACAGTGATGGACCGATCAATCAAAAAATAAACATGGTTTTTGATTGGATCGATTACTCCTTGTTCATGGGGGGAGAGGAGAATTGAAAAATAATGGCCATAACCAGACTTTTTGGGTATTGTGCGTACGACTACATCAAATTCATTCCCCAAGGAGTCGGTTTTTAAAAATTCTAAAGAAGGAATTGCGGCGAGGTTCATTTGTGTTAGGCGATTTTCTTGATTAGATCTCATGGCCATCTCTGTCATAGCGCGGCTTCTAGAAAGAGGGCGTGCATCGATAAGGTCTGGTTCGCACTCACTTAAGGCGAGCAGTGGAGTTTCAGTAAGATCAAGGAGGGGCAGGAGGTAATAGCTTTGGGGAACAGAGTCATCGATCATTAGCGGTTGTGAAAGAAGGGCGCCTTTTTGATCAAAGCCTGCGTGTCTAATAAAATCGCTATAACTCAATTCGTTGAGTAAAACAGTGCTGCATACGAAAACCTCTCCAAAAGATGAGTCAAGTGGAGAAATACGATGAATCAGCTCTTTTGATGCAAGAGCCAAAGCATCCATTCGTTTAATTAATTGATCATAGAGATCTTTTTTCATTGGTTCATAGATAGCAAGAGAGGAGGGGTTTTTGGAAGCTACCTGCAGTGCTGTTTGCGTAAAAATAGTTCTATCGAAAGGATCCACCTCAAACTGTTTCTTTTCAATAAAGGGGTTGTACAGATCGGAGTATTCACTTAAAGCAATTTTCGTGGGCCCAGAAGCTAATTTTGCCTTAAAAAGAGGCATTCTTGAGAGGGGAATGGAAGGGGTAAAGAAGGGGATGTCTTCAGGACAATGGGAGATATTTTCTTCCAATGTTACGAAAATGGATACCGTATTTCCCAGATCGGCACAATCTAACCGAGAGGGATAGGACCGATCTTGGGATTGAACGGCCAGATTGAAATCAACTTTTGCATCATAAAATAAAGGCTCTGTCGCCATCTCTTCAAAAGGTGGTCTTAATTGAAGGTGTTCATCTTTAACTAAGACGATGGAGGTAATGGCCGCAAGGGTCTTGGGGGGTGTGTTTCTAGGGAGAAATTCAGATTGGTACAAGGGAGAAGAAGTTTTACCAAAAGAAGACGGGATGGGGGAGATCTTTTGGGCAACTAGTATTTTTGCTGGATGATAGAGGAGACCTTGATCGTAAACAATGGCGACATCCAAAGGAAGTTCAAGACCCTTGTTCATGACAATAAAAGAGGGTGCCTTTTGCTCCAGGGGAAGAGCGTTTATGGCTACTGGTGCACTCATTTCAAGAGAGAGAAGAGAGGTTTTCCCCTTTTTTGCGTGATCAGTTACATGGCTAAAGAAGAACTCGTCATAAACTTTAGCAAGGGTAATGGAATAATCAAAGATTAAATCATCTCGAGAATCTCTTAAGGCATATCCTTTCTCTTCACCAAGATAAAAGGTGGGATAATTTGTAGAGCTAGGCTGTTCAAGAGAAAGAAAATGGTAAGCCTCGGGGTCATAGGAGACGTTTAAGATCGGAGGGTCTTCATAGTCGCAGATAAATTCGCTTCTTTGGAATGAGGAGGGTAGCTGCAGTATCCGGGTCTTTTCAAAATTCAAGGAAACAGGAGAAAGGTGGGAGAGGAAGACATTTGCGCTTTCGGGCTTTAGCTTGTAGGTAAGCGGCTGGCCAAAGGGTTGATATTTGACACATTGGAATAGGGGAGAAAAGCCCTTCAGAGCCTTGAGATCAAAGGCTATTTCTTCATTTTCACGGCTTTTTAATAAATCCTCGAGGAGATCGAATGAATTTGAGGAATAAGAGAATTCATCCTCACTGGTGAGGAAAAGAGATGCTGCAATTCGATTTTCCAATATTTGAACCGATTGTCCAATTCTAGGCTCCAAAAAAAGTGCCGGTTCAAAATTAAAAGGCAATGAGATCGGCAATAGTTTGTTCTCATAGCAAGCTTTTGCCATCATTCTATCTTCTTCTCTATTGACTAAAGCAGCAAGAAAGGGGATATCAGCAAACTTCATCACTTCAATAAAATCAATCCCCTCTTTCAATGTAAAAGAAGAGGGAAGAATAAGAACATTTTCGAAACAAGTGCCCAGAACAAATCGCTTTTCTTCGAGCGAGAGCTGTCGCCCTGTATCAAAGACAAAATTATCCAGATCTTTCTCTAGACGAGCTATGCTTGAGGAGAGAAATAGGCCCAAGATAGAATCCTCAACTGACCATTCTTTAGCTTTAATCATCGAAGAAGTTGTGAGCTGCTGTCGAAAGTAAAGAAAATTTCCGAGAGGGTCCTTAAGCCACCATTGACCAAATGGGGTGAAATCAGGATATGTATCACTTTGCAGAATGGGCTTTTTGGCCAATACAGAAGGCTCAAGCTCGATTGGTTGCAATACCACTAAAGGGAATTTAGCGGTTGGAGAAAAAAGGATAAAGGGTTTCCCGCTTTCTTGCAGAGAAATGGAGGCGAGTTTTAAAGAAAAGCAAAAGGTATTCTCACCAAAAAGGTCTGGGATTTGTTTTTTGCTAGGTTGGAAGAGAGGCCACTCTTTTTTTAAAGTGATCTCTCTATGAATTTCGATGCCTTGCTCAGATTGAGGGTCCCAAATTTGAATATAGGGGACCTCAGGGGCAGGGGCGAAAGATGCGAAAAGGGGTGAGGCGGCAAGTATACCGAAATATACCGAAATAACTTGAAAAATTGGTACTTTCATCGCCAGTTTGAGAACATCCCCTAGCAAATTTTCGATTTTTTCAAGGCGTCAAGGCTCATTTTCGAACGGATTTTTAAGTAGAAGGAAGAACTTGACTCTGCAATTTTACCAAGATCTGCCTTTGCTTTGTTCACCATCGTAGTTGCCTCAGCGCCCCGGCCATCTGCCTGAGCAAGAATAGCCTCACACCTTGCGCTTTCTGCATCTAAAAAGCTCATATATGTCGTATAGATTTCCGCTTTTCTAGCATCGGTTTTTAAATTCTTGTGATATTCGAGGACCATCGGATCGTCCATATTTTGAAAGTCTTCTTTTATGCGGCCTAGGAAAAAGAGATAACGCATGGCTCGATCATTCTCAGGAGCAATCTGTGCCCGTATCCAAGCATACTCGAGAGCTGCTTCAAGATGAAGTGGCTCAGAGGCAACATTCTTTCTAATCTGCAATTCTTTCATCTCATTCAAGATTTTGAAGACATCAGCATTTTCTTCAACTTTTGAATCAGGTTTCATTAAAGCAAATTTCAGCCTTAATGAATGAAGCGCTGCATATTCAGAAACAAATGTCGGTCTATTACGGTAATTATCAGCGATGAAACTAAAGGTTTCAAAAGCATTTTCACTTTTCCCTAATTGGTCGTAGGTTTTAGCAAGTTCAACTAAAGATTCCTTTTGTAACTTCCAATTCCAATCAGCATGTCTCGTTTGTTGTTCGATCAATCCTTTTAAGAGAACTACTTTTTTCTCTGGATCATTTTCGCGACCAACTAGATTTGCCAATTTCAACACTTCCCACTCTAAGAATGTTTGGTTGCTTGACAGTTCGATCAGTTCGTACGATTCTTTCTTTAAGAGGATGTTTTCAAACAAAGTGAAAGATCTCTCATAGGCATCTCGATGCTCTTCGCTGGGGACATACCCATCAGCTGCGTAGACCTGTGGAGACTCCATTGCTTTGTCATAGTAATGATTAGCGAGCCAAAGCTTGTTCTCAAGTTTAATGGGCAAATCTTGCAGTTTCATTGCGTCGTATAGGTGGGAAGCAGCAAGTTTATAGAGTTGTTTTTCTCCTCCTACTTGAGCTAAAGAGTCTTTTTCGCTTGATGCTCGTTGGATGAGCGAGAGATAGACGTTGAAGAGTTCAAGATGGATCGATGATTTTTGTCGTAATTCAGAATCACCTGACAAAGCGGCTTCGGCATGTTTGCAAAATAATTCTGGGTCACCTCCCATTTTGTGATGACATAGAGCCACCAATAAATGGGCTTCAGAACTGGTTGGATCATTAGGATACAAGGAAATATAGGTGCTTAGATAATTAATCGCGTTGTCATAAGTTTCAAGTTCATAAGCAATTTTTCCCTGAAGGAAGAGGCACTCTTTTCTTTCATTTTGAGAAAGAACACTATCTTGCTTCATCACTTTTACAAGATCATCGAGAAATTCATTCTTAGAATAGACGACAGGGCGTCCCGCTTCCAAATCCTTTAATAAGTTTAATGAGGCAGAAAGATAATACTTCCAAGCAATGGTGGCGTGATTGCTTGTGGGATACTTTTTCAGAAAAGTAGTCAACATCGCCCGGCTTTCTTTCCAATTTTCATTGTTGTAAGTGACCAAGCTATATTCAAGATAGAGCGTCTCTAGGTCTTCAAAATTGGGATGTTCAAGTAAAAGAGCGGCTAGTTTCTTCTCAGCAGCAGCGTAATCGCCAGCTTCTTTAAGCATCATGGCATGAATGAAGGTTGCCTGAGGTAGCTCGCTGTCTTTAGGGAAAGCCTGCTCTAATTTGATCATAGTTTCTTCATAAAGCTCTTGTGATTTCAAATTTTGGGCGCAATTAAGGCGCATCAAGAGAGCATTTCGCATTTCGGGACGGCTCTTGTCAGCAACAGCCAAGTATTTAGAAAGCCACTGATTGGCATTGGCGAAATTTTCTAATGCAAAGTAGCTTCGGCCAATGATGTAATCGAGAGTTGTCTGTTTATCACGCTCAATACTTGCAAGAACAGGCTCATAGGAATCAACAACTTCCCTATATCGGTCTTCCTGAAAGTATAAAATCAAGCGGTTAAGGGCGGCATCACCAGCCTTATTCCCTTTCTTTTCAATGATTCGCGTAAACGTTTGAATAGCCATGGTTTTGTCAAATTCAGACTGCGCAAGGGCTGCATGGAAGAGAAGTTCTTCGTATTGATCTTGGTGCCGATCCGCAAGTTCGGTAAACAGGGCAGCTGCCTTTTTATGATCATTTCGTAAGCGATAAATTTCTGCTAGGGCAAACATCGTGGGGTCATTAAAGGAAGATCCCATTACTTTTTCATAGAGGGGCTCTGCAGCCTTAAACATTTGAAGTTTCTTCTGCCCGTCGTCTTGCTTTACCCCAGTTCTAAAATAAGCCTCTGCCATCAGAAAGTGAAACTCATCCGCCCTAAGTTCGATTTCCTCCGTCTTCTTCGTTAGAAAAGGGGACCCTTCACGAATCATCGATTCATATTCCCCTAGTTCATAATAACACTGGAGCTTGTTAAGGGCGATTTTCCCGGCAATTTCAGAATTGGTAATCATTCGGTAGGTTGCAAGAGCATCTTCATAGGCATTTTCTTGTAAATATAGGTCACCTAGAATTCCTCTTAAATGGTCATTAATCTTGCTTTTCGGATAAGCAGTGAGAAATTCGGCAATCTGTGCCTTGACCACTTTGTAGTCTTGGTCTTTCCAAAACTCAGCAATACGCCGTACCAAGAAGGCCTCTTCTTTATTCTCAGCATTGCAAGAATAAAATGAAAGCTCAGCAGATAGGGGCGAAGCGAGGCAACTTACTGACAATCCGAAAAGGGCGAAAAGTTTCCATCTTAACCCAGACAAATGATCCATTCAGACACCTAAATTGTTTTTGACCGAATATACAACATTTGAGATAAGTTACAAATCAAAAAAACATTTTTTCAGATAAGGGCAAATTTAAAAAGGCAGGGGCAAGGGCAGGGGCAAGTTTAAAAAGGATTGTAATGTGAGATGAGGTGGGATGCATCTCGAGCATCAATCTCCATAAGGCATCGGTAGGTCGACAGCCCTTTGGCATTTTTCCCTAACCGGAAATATAAGACCCCAAGGCGATAGAGAATCTCTTTATCATGGGGGCGTATGTTGAGAAGAATTTCATATTCACGAGTCTCTTCTTCAAAAAGATTGAGATGGTGATAACAACTAGCAAGTTGTGCATGAACCCACGGATCATTGGGGGCTAGATCGTCGAGAATTTTTAACTCTTCGATAGCTCGGTTGGTGGCAACTTTGAACTTTTCCTTGAGAGAAGCCTTTGCAAAGCGTCTTTCCACTAAAGTTAAGTCGTCAAAAGGAAGATTTGTGGGGATTTGATAGATTTTTGCAAGGGCTGTATAAGCATTTGCAAGCGAAGTATGCACTGCAAGATCAATGGGGTTTTTCTTGATCAGCTCGATATGCTCTTTGATTGAGCGATGTAGTAGTAACTCTTGCATGATCAACATCTCCTTAAAATGGAGGTGGTAACCAATAAAAATAAACATTCCTTCGAGGAAAGTGAACGGTTTGAAGGAAAGAGAATAAACTTGCTTTTGCCCAATATAGGTGGCCAGTTGAAACATGCTGTGAGCGAGTGAAAGATGGTAATCATCGTCGGGGATATCGACGGGAATGCATTTAACACAAGCATGATAGAAATTGGTTTCAAGCTCGCGAAACTGGATCGGCTTTTTTCCCTGAAAATAGTAAGTGATGATCAGATGAGAACAAATGGTTAATAAGAGGGAAGCAATGGCTATAGCAAAAAAAGGAGAGGTGGGATGTGTGAAGAGAAGAGCGAAGATTAGGGTCAATTGCGCAAGACTAAGGAGGGCAAAAGTGAGATGAAACAAAGCATAGGAGGTCAAAATGGATTTAAACTTTCCAAGCGCGTTTCTACACTCAGATTCAACCAAATGGGCGAACTGATTGATGTTTAAATTTTCACTAGATTCAGTCTGATAGTAGGTCGCCATCTTTTTTACCGCGAACAATTTCTTTAGGCATAATAACAATAGGGATTCGAAAAAGTTGTTTTATATAACACTCATCACATAATCTCAACTGAAATTTCGCCACCCTCGTTAACGTGGACTCTCTAAATGCCTTCTACTTTTGTTTTTCTAAATCACAAGTAGCCTCGATTTTTTTAATATATTTCCAAGACATACCTTTGCGCTTGAGTTCCATTTTGTCTTTCTCTTTAAGGCAAATTTCTGAGTGAGTTCTTTCAATTGAATCCCAAATTTCACATTCAGTATAGCCTTCATCGAGCCATTTTTTTACCTGATGGAGGGTAACTTTTTTCTCGTAGCATGTCTTTTTTTGTGGATCGCACTTTCCTGAACTTTGCATGAGAACAAAGATCAATACGAGGACTAATTTTTTCATATTTTCTCCTAACATCTTATGATTGAATCATATAATTAATGACTTTGTACGGTACGCCTTCCATTTGCAGTCTGATCACATCATTCGTATTTAATTCGAATTTTGTCTTTGTGAATTGGAGGATTTGAATCATCGAATCTGGCGAGACTCCTACTCCGTGCATGACGATGATATCGTCAATGGTCAGCTTTTCACCCCGATCGATTTTTTGAAGGATCTTGGGGCTTTCTTGATTTAAATAAAAAATGTCCTCAGGGGATAAGCAAAGCATATGAGCACGCGCACTTCCGGGGGAAATGACAGCTTGGGAGGAGGTAGTAGAACTAGAATGGTTGCAAGAGGCAATGATTGTTAAACAAGTTGCTAAACTTAATAACCTGGTAATATGCTTAGTATTCATATCGGCTCATCGGACATAATTAATGTTATTAACCGACAGAAACCATATTTCTAATTTAATTACAACTAATTATTAAGAATAAAATAATAAAAAGCGATGAATCTCAAACAACCAAACTAGTGGGCAATTAGCTCGAAGTTAAGCTCTTAATGAGCTAAAGCTTCTTCGAATTCTTCCTCGTGAGAGGTTTCATCTAGTGAACCCTTAAATCGGTATCCAACGCCTCTTACAGTTTCGATCCAGCGAAAATTCGGCCCTAGTTTCTTTCGTAGGGCAGCGATATGGACATCGATGTTTCTATCGACGACAAAAGCATCGTCATTGTGAATGTCATCGAGCAATTGATTGCGGGTAAGGACCTTACCCCGATTGGACAATAATCGTTTTAAGATTCCAAACTCAGAAAGGGTGACCGGGATGACTTTCTCTTCCTTGCGGAGTAAATAACGGTCAACTTCGAGGGTAAAGGGGCCAAAAGAGAGTGTCCTTGGGGCCTTTTCATTCTCTTTCCCTCTCCTCAATACGGCTTTGATACGAGACATTAAGATCTTGGGCGAGAACGGCTTTGCCACGTAATCGTCAGCGCCTAGCTCTAATCCAAGTAAAACATCTAATTCCTCATCTTTAGCTGAAATGATCACGACGGGGATATTCCTCAACTCAGGGTTTGCTTTAATCTTACGGCAAACATCGTAACCATTTTGTCCGGGAAGCATGATATCAAGAAGGACTAAGTCAGGCTTCTCCCTTTCGATAGCTCTATAGCCATTAATTCCATCGACTTCAACATGCAACTTATACCCAGAAAGTTCAGCTTGCAATTTGATAATCGCTGCAATGTCTTCTTCGTCTTCGATCAGAAGGATTCTTTTCTTTTGACTCATACAATATCCCAGACAGTTAATAAGATTAAAGGGAATATAAACTCTTTTGGAAAAAAGGGAAAGAAAAAATCATTTTTAATGAGTTTTGAATCAACAGTAGAGCAAACCTTATTCAGAGTTGGTTATATATAAATCACAGCAATATTATAATAAACTAATATAATAAAGAGAGTTTATTTATAGTTAAAAAGAAATCATATGCCACAAAATCACAAAATAAACATTTAATAGCTCTTCATCAAGCTTTATCTAAGATCAAAATAGATGCCCAGTTGAGAAGGGAAATAAAAATGCACCTACTTCAATACGCTAAAGAGATGAATACGACAAAGGCCCCTTTGGCTCCATTTGAAGATATAGCAGCGGTTGTTTGGGAGAGCTTAGCAGCAGAAACTTGTTGCTATTGCAATGCTTGGCCTACATGCGGTCCATCTTGCTGTAACACCCCTTTTCCCGAATGTTTTGGAAGTAATTGTGGGTGTCCTTGCTGTTCAGATCCTAACAACTGCCAGCCTTGCTGTGGTTGATTTTTCTTTGCGGCCAGATCAGGATATTATTGGCAAAGGGCGGACAGGGGCACGAGAAGCTCTTGGCCGTTAGAGAGCCGTTCATTTTCGAGATGATTCATCTTCAATAAGGTCTCTACCGTGGTATGGTAGTTCTTTGCAATGGCTTCTAAAGTATCCCCCGATTTGACCCGGTATGATTCGACAATCAGCTCTTTATGGCTTTGCTCGATGGCTTGATTTACACGCTGCACACTCTTTTTCAGACGGGCCACATCACCCATCGACTTCGCTGCTTGAGCGATTGTCTTCTCCATTTCATTGATCTTTTCTTTGCTTTGGGCAATGGCGCGGTGCATCTCTTGTGTTGTAAGGGTCAATTTTTGTTGCCCTTGTAAAAGCTCTTCCTGCTCTTGTTCACAAGCAGCTAATCGTTTTTCAATGGCGTTCAAGAGATGGGCATAATGGTCTAGCTTCGCTTGGTGTTGGTCGTAAGTTTCTTTTTTTAAGGCGGCCATGGAATCTTCTTGATTGAGCATTTTGCCTTCCAAAATGCTCGTTTCCATTCTGTGTGAATGAAGGTCATGCTTTAATTCTTCCAAGTCGGCTCTCGTTTTATGAAGGGTGATCTCCATTTGGTACTTGTCCGATTTGGGAATTGGAGAGCTTGTACAACCAATGAGACAGAGGGACGAAAAAATTATTAGGGGCAAGGGCTTCATAATGTTGTCCTCTTTTCATAAATTTTGAATTCTGTACGGCGGTTCTTTGCCCAGCTGTTCTCTGAGTGGCCGCTCGAAATAGGGCGCTCTTTTCCGTAAGAAATGGTGAAAAGTTGGTCCGGATGGACACCCTGTTTGATGAGATAATTTCTCACATAATTGGAACGTCTTGTGCCTAAAGAGAGGTTGTAAGCTTCTGAAGCCCTTTCATCACAGTGTCCTGCAATAAAAATGTAAGAGGTGGGATGTTTCTTTAAATAGGTAGCTATCCGATTGAGGGAATTAAACGACTCCTTGGATTTCGGGACATGCTGATCCGTATTGAAGTAAATGGTTGAAAAAATTGAAGCTAAGGCTTTGCTTGGAGTTTTGAAGGCTTCAATCCCGGGTATAGCACCACCTATCTCTCCAGGAACCTCTTTTGCTTGAGGTACCGCGTAATCGACATAACTCGATTGTAAATCGGATGCATTTAAGGGGATGAAATCAACTTCAGACTCTCCATAAAAAGCTTGCCTAGACGAAACAAGGCGCGATTCATTGTCAGCGTTGACCAGGGCTTTTCCACTTTGTTGTAGATAGCGAAATGCGGTCTTAGTATTTTCCCAGGCATCAGAAAACATGAGTGTCTGACATCCTGTCATGCAAATCATGAGGCAAAACAACGAAAGAGCACGATAGACAGAGGGGATGCAGGGAGGCAAAAATTGGCGGATGCTGGTGATGAAAAAACCAATTTTCCAAGTTGTTTCGATATGCTTCATAAATCCCTCTGGGTATATTTCCCTATTGTTCAAACGTGGGGTAGTGTTTTTTCCCTGGACCCTCTGTGAGTTTCTTTGGTTCTCGTTGTCCCAAGTTTAACACAAAAATATCAAACGTGGGAGAAGTCGTATTATAGGCCAAGTGGAAACTGTCTGGGGCCCACGTTGGATTTTCTTTATCGCCTAAACCGACAGTCAATTGCCATTCTTCCCCAGCTTCAACATCATAAATCCAAATTTGGCGCACACCATTGATCTTAGCACTATAGGCAATTTTTTTACCATCAGGAGACCATGAAGGGGCGGTATTATCACGATTCTTTTTCGAAATCAAAACAGCTTCAGGGATTTTTCTCGTTTTTGAAATTTCAGCAATGTCGATTAAGTATACACGTGGAGTTCCACTTTTATCGCATACAAAGGCGAGTTTAGATCCATCAGGGCTAAAGGTAGGGGAGGCTTGTACAGCCCCTGGAAAAGTATAGGCTTGAATAGGCTTTCCGAGAACACCCCTTTCAATGCTAAATGATTGAACAAACAAGTCGGCTCTTCCTCCCACATCGGAAATAAAGGCAATCTTATCGCCTTTTTTCGCAAAGCTTGGTAATAGCTGATTGCCTCTCAATGGAACTAGAGGTCTTCCTTTGGGAGCTTTGCGTGAGGCAAAGTAAATCCTTGGCTGCCCTTGCTTGTAAGTGACATACATGAAGTGGTAGTTGTTGCTATCGGAAGAAGGCAGAGGAAAGACAGAAGGAGAAATGGTGTAGTGGTTCTCTTCAGTAACTTGTCTTGCATTCTTTCCGTCGTATTCCATTTCCCAAATTTCGGCATGCCAAACTTGACTTTCAGGATCCACTTTAGGTTGGTAGGAATAGAGAATCCGCTTTGAAGCAATTCCTGGCGTTCCGTACATGATTTCGTGAATGACATCGCTAATTTTGTGCAATCCGCGCATATCTTGTGACAAATCACCCGTCAGCATGTAGGGATGAAGCGTCTTAAGAGTAGCCGTATTTACGTCAAACACTTTGACTTGAAGCTCGCCCCTGACAATTTTGGGAACGATGACATAGCGGGCATTAGCATCTTTCCATATTTTCACTTTAAAAGCTTCTTCAGGATCGTCAAGATGTGCAGTGTATTGAAGAGTTTCATTAATGGGGATCAACGTAGTACGACCATTGTGTGAGATGTCGTAAACTAGAGTATCAAATATGGTTTGCTGAAGAGGAATTTCACAAGGACGCAACTTTGCAAGATATACGAGACAATTTTTATCATTATCAACGGGCAAATGAACGACAATTTCTTCCGCCTGAAGAAGTCCGATGAACATGATAAAGAGCAGCTTCGGTAGATTTTTTAGCATTTATGAATTACCCTCATTTTTCATCACAAAACGTGACGGTAAATGTAATCTCCTCATTTTTATCATACACAGGCAGCTGTACACCTTCGAGTACATGTTTAAGATACTCGAGATTTTTTTCACTCTCTGAGGAGAGTGCCTTAATGTTAGCAATCTTTCCATTTGGTTGTACAGTGATTGTTAACTTTACTTCTCCTTTTTCAGGAAGAATCAACCATTCTTGAAGTTGTGAAGATACAACGGATAAGTAGTGATATTTTTCATCCCCCTGGATCAATTCAGCTGTAGCTACAGAAGAAGTAAGCAGAGGAGGGGGAGTAGGAGTGTTGTTTTGTTGGATTTTAGCTACATTTTTTTCCAACTTTCCTCGAACCGATTTGACTGGTTTCGCAGTTGGTTTTGCCGTTTGTTTCGGAGTTTGTTTAGAAGGTTTCTTTTTTAGGATCTTTTTTGGTAGATCTTTATTCTTGGGAAGCGTTGCCAAAGGTTTGGTCGGTGTCGGTTTTTCTGCAACATGCATTAATGGTAAAGGTAAGGGTGCAGGGGTGACCTTTACAGCAAGGGTTTTGGGTGGAATGATCTCTTTAGTCACTATGCGGAGCTCGGGTTTTTTTTGAGGGGGGTCTTTCAGATGAAGCGAAGCAGGGAACATGAAAAGATAACACGAGTGAACCGCTAACGTAATCAGAGCAATTTTAATTTGTTCTTTTTTCATTCTCGCTTTAAAATTACGTCAAGCTGTTCAAAGCCAGCCTCTTCTACGGCGTTTTTAATCCTTTGGTAGGTGCCAAAAGAGGCCTTTTCGTCGCAGTAGAGTTCGGGGATTTCATTGGGATGCACTTTGCCCAGTTCATTGAGAGTCGCTTCTAGTGCTTCTAACGACAAGAGGTGTTTGCCAAGCCAAATAGTATCATCTTTGTGGACAAAGATCTTTAGCGGACGATTAGGATTAACGGAAGCAAATTCGTCTGTTTGGGTGCCTTTGGGAGCCAATTGCACGTGATCCAAATCGATCAGGGGGGCGATCAAAATGAATAAAATCAATGTGACAAGAAGAACATCAATCATGGGGGTTAGATTGATCGAATCACCGATATTTTCTACGATACTTAAGCTAAAGCGCTTTCGTCGCATCGTTAATTCCTCGCTATGAGATATCTACTTTTCTGTATTGGAGCTCAATGGAAGAGAGGAGTAAACTTGAAAAATCCTCCATGTCGGTGCATACATCTTTGAGTTGATTGCGCAAATAATTATAAGAAATTAAAGCAGGAATGGCAATCAAAAGACCGATGACAGTCGTAGCCAGTGCTGTGGTCAAGCCGCTAAGTACAGCTGCATTTGCATGTGTCACGGCTTCTTTTTGCATTTCATTGAGTGAAACTAAGATGCCCCATACAGTTCCCAGTAGACCTACGAAAGGTGCTAAGGGGGCGATGGTAGAAAGGACGAAAAGGTTTTTTTCTAGCCGCTTTGCTTCGTTGGAAAGGGTGATTTGGGCTCTTGCCTCGAGATGTTCTAAATCGGCACGAGAAAGAAAAACCGATTCTTGTTTGTTTAGAGAATTTTTCAGAGTGAAAAAGTGGTTCTTGTCGAGGATCTCTACCGTTTTTTCTTTTATCGAATTCAAAATTACAAGGAAGGGGTTTGTGGTTTCTTTCTCAAGTTCTTCTGGAGCAATTTTGGAAGGATCAAATGAGAGGACATTGCTCCCTGCTTTTGCAACGAGGGCTTGCAACTTATTTGCTTCTTTTCGTACAGTCCTATACTGAAAAAACTTCTGAAGTAAAACGACCCAGGTGACTCCTGATAGGAGAAAGAGTCCGATAAAAATCAGCTTTCCAAAAAAATCAGAAGTGAAAAATGCTTGAAATATTACATTCATGAGCTAAGTATATGGCACAGACCCAATTTGTCAAGATCGATTCGCATGCACATCTCACTTCAGATGAGCTTTATCCTCATGTTGATCAAATCATTGAGAGAGCAATAACTCAGGGTGTGAAAAAGATGGTCAATATCGCGACCTGTAAGGAAACACTCGAAAGGGGGATTGAGCTTGCCAAAAAATACCCTGGAATTATTTATAATACGGCAGCGACAACTCCTCATGATGTAGAAACTCAAGGAGAGAGCTTTTTTCCTTTGGTACAAAAAGCAGCCAAGGAAGAAAAGCTTGTTGCCATAGGAGAAACGGGTCTTGATTATTACTATGAACATTCTAGACGCGACTTACAAAAGATCTTTTTGCAGAGATATTTTGAATTAGCAAGACGTTCTGGTTTAAATGTAGTCATTCATTCTCGCGGGGACGATGTTTTTAATGAATTATTCCGAATGGCAGATGAGCAGCCAGTTCGTCCTAAATGTCTTTTGCACTGTTTTACAGGCAAGGCCCACCATGCTAGGCAGGCGATTGAACGAGGATGGCATATCTCCATTAGTGGAATCGTGACCTTCAAAAAATCAGAGGATCTGCGCGAAGTCGTGAAGGAAATTCCTCTAGAGCACCTACAAATAGAAACAGATTCTCCGTATCTTGCCCCTCAGCGGAAAAGAGGACAAATGAATGAACCCAGTTATCTCGAGGAAGTAGCAGAAGAAATTGCTAGAATTAAGGGGGTTTCTTTAGAGCAGGTTTGTGCGGAAACTTCAAAAAATTCATGTTCCTTTTTTCAGATTTGCGATAATATTTAGATACGGTTAACGGATTGTAACAGAGGTAAAGACTTGACAGCCTATGCAAAACCCCTCCCTGTCCCCAGAGAATTTGTCTATAAACGGCTACATTCTTTAATGGGTTTGTGGTTTTTGATTTTTCTGATTGAACATTTGTTCACTAATTCACAAGTCGCCCTTTTTTTTGGAAACAATGGAATCTGGTTTGTCAATACAGTCGATTGGTTGCGCAATATCCCTTATTTGCAAGCAATTGAAGTGGGTTTATTAGGGATCCCGATTTTGTATCATGCTGGTTTTGGGATCTATTACTCATTTTCAAGTAGGTCTAATTCACGTAGTTCAAGTGGAGCAAAACCAGCACTGAAGTATGGGAGAAATATCGCTTACACGTGGCAGCGAATTACTGCATGGATTTTGCTTATAGGAATTGTTCTCCATGTGGTTCAAATGCGTTTCATTGATTATCCCTATAAATATCGATGGAGCGACCAGGTGCGCTATTACGCAAGACTCAAGGTGGATCCTCTCCTTTACTCTGTAGCAGATAGGTTGAATGTAAAGTTGTATGATCAAAATGCCATTGATCATGAGAAAGAGGAATATGCGAAGCTGGGCCATAAGATCAGTCTTGTTGAGGCGCGAAAGAAAGAGCTGCTCCAAGAAACCAGGGAACACCAGACAGGCGAAGTCTACAATTCCGAGATGGACAATGTCTATCAAAGCTTGCAGAAATACGAGCTCTTAAGGGAACATATCCGCGGATTAGAAAAGAGGACAATTCAAGAGAAGCAAGTGATTGCAGTGTCGCAAAGTTTCGGAGCTCTTGAACTATTGAATGTTAGGGAAGCTTTTCAAAGTGTGACTATGTGTGTTTTATATACACTGTTTGTCTTTGCTGCAGTTTTCCATGGATTTAACGGTTTGTGGACCTTTTTGATTACATGGGGATTAATTTTATCAAGGCAGTCGCAATCGTCGATGAAAAATTTCTCTCTTGGACTGATGTTTATCTTTGGATGTTTAGGGCTGATGGCTATTTGGGGAACCTTTTTCCTCTCATTTTAGGATCTTATGGTACGCAAAGAGAAAGAGATTGTCGTTGTAGGGGGGGGGCTTGCAGGCCTTGCTTGTGCGATGAAGTGTGCCCAGCAGGGGTGCAAAGTCAAATTAATTTCTCTGACTAAAGTCAAGAGATCCCATTCTGTTTGTGCTCAAGGGGGGATCAATATCGCCATTAACCTGATGGGCGAAGAGGATTCAACTGATATCCATGCCTATGACACGATTAAAGGTGGAGACTTTCTTGGCGATCAACCACCCATTGTAGAAATGTGTGCCAATGGCCCTGCACTGATCATGATGCTCGATCGATTGGGCGTTCCTTTTAACAGAAAACAAGATGGATCGATCGATTTTCGTCGTTTTGGGGGAACTCTCTATAAACGGACGGCTTTTGCTGGAGCCTCGACAGGACAGCAGTTGCTTTATGCACTCGACGAACGAGTTCGACGTTACGAATCAATGGGAATGGTGGAAAAATTTGAGCACCATGAATTTAACCGGGCCATCATCGATGACGATGGCGTTTGCCATGGCATTGTGATGACCGACCTCTTCACCATGCAAATTACTTCCCTCAAAGCCGATGGAGTTGTCATTGCGACAGGGGGCAACGGGATGATTTTTAAGTACTCGACGAATTCGACAATTTGCACAGGTGCTGCCAATGGCCGGTTATTCAGGCAGGGAGTGAAGATTGCTAACCCGGAATTCATTCAGGTTCATCCTACGGCGATTCCTGGAGTTGATAAATTGAGACTCATGTCGGAATCAGCGCGTGGAGAAGGGGGGCGCATTTGGGTACATGGAGATTCTTCTAAGAAAATCATCGGCCCTGATGGATCTGAGATTGTGTGTGGTCAGACTGGTCAACCTTGGTACTTTCTGGAAGAGCTTTATCCTGCTTTTGGAAATCTTGTGCCTCGCGATGTAGCTTCGCGAGAGATCATCAATGTGGTTGAAGCGGGACTTGGCGTTGAGGGGAAAAAGCAGGTCTACCTTGATTTGACCCATTTGGATCCTTCTGTGCACCACAAATTAGAATCGATTCTCGATATTTACACTAAATTTACTGGAGAAGATCCTCGAAAAGTGCCCATGAAAATCTTCCCTGCTGTCCACTACACCATGGGGGGCATTTGGGTAGATTTTCCTGCTACAGGCGATCCTGACAGGGAAGAAAGATATAGACACATGACCAATATCCCAGGGCTTTTTGCTGCAGGGGAATGTGATTTTCTTTATCATGGAGCGAATCGATTAGGAGCTAATTCCCTTTTATCATGCATCTACAGTGGAATGGTCGCTGCCAACGAAGTCGATCGTTTTGCTTCGAATAAGGAAAAACCTTATGAGGATGTCTCTTATAAGATCTTCGAAGAGGCTGAAGCAAGGGAAATCGCCATCAAACAAGATCTTCTTGAGAGGGACGGCGGCGAGAATGTACATAAGTTACATGATGAGCTTGCTGATGTTATGATAGCCGAGTGTACCGTCAGAAGAAGCAATCGAGGGCTAGCTCACGCGATTGAGAAAATAAAGGAACTTAAAGACCGCGCTAGAAGAATCACGCTGGATGATAAAGGGCCCATTCTGAATCAAACCTATCAGTTTGCTAATCAGTTTGAATACATGCTAGATATTGCTCTTTGCATAGCTAAAGGAGCATTACTACGCGATGAGTTTAGAGGATCTCATTTTAAGCCAGAATTTCCAGAGCGGAATGATGAAAATTGGCTAAAGACAACCATTGCTTCGTATGATCCGAGTCAAGATGAGCCAGTGATTTCCTATCTTCCCATTGACACTAGGCATCTTGACCCTATAAAAAGGGATTATACAAAGGCAAAAAAAGTGAAGCCTACGCTCAAAAATATGCCCGATAAAATTCCTTTAGTGACAGAACAGGATTATTGCAGATGAACGGATCAACAAAAGGTGCCTTTACCTTAAAAATCTTTCGTGGTGTACCCGGCGATCAGTTTTGGGAGGAGTTCGAGCTTGAGCGAATGGAGGGGATGAATATTGTCTCTGCTCTCATGGAGATCCAGAAAAATCCTGTGACTAAAGAAGGGAAGAAGGTTGAGCCTGTCGTTTGGGAAATGGCTTGTCTTGAGGAAGTATGCGGTTCTTGTTCGGTTTTAATTAATGGTGTTCCTCGACAAGCATGTACCGCACTTATCGAAGAGATCATCAAAGAAAGTGGCAGCAGCAGGATTAAACT
>JAJZEO010000090.1 GCA_021847505.1 bacterium | reverse complement strand
GAAATCCATTGAGAGGAAACTAGATGAAAACATTACAACTCATTGCAGCTGCAGTTATTACATTATCACCGGCCTATGCAAATGCACCACAGGTGGAGCTTAAGTTAGCCGCTACTCAAGACTCTTCAACGATGGCAACAGACGATGATAGTGACATGCAAGATCAAGATAATGGGGATCAGAATGCAGAGAGCGATCAAAATGATCAGAATGACCAGAAATTTCCCACACAAGACCATCAGGATGCTTATAATAGTCTAAGTGAGAAGAACCAAAAAGCCTATGATGGCTTAGAAGATCACGAACAGGATCAAGTGACCAACACCTATAAGAAAGGGGGAGATCATCAAAAGACGCTCTCTAACATCTTAAAAAAGGATCAGAAGCAATACAGTCAAACTCAGCAGAATGGAACTACCACCCCCCCTTCTAATACCAAAGTGCCCAATCAAGACATGAGTAACACCCCTGCAACCAAATCAATGAAAAAGCAGACTGACACAAAGGATGATACTCAAGATGAGAATGTTTTCAGCGATTAACCGTCGCTTAAGGGTGTTCTACTTTGTACCCCTATTCGTATGGGCGGCACCGTCAGAAATGGATCCCCCCTCGATGGATCCCCCTTCGGAATTCGGTCTTTCTATGCTTGAGGGGGCTTTTGTCCTTGCCGATCAAACTGAACCCAGTGAAACAACGAAACTGTCTCCCGAAGAGCAGATCATTTATAACCAATTAGGTCCCGTTTACCAAAAGATCTTTCTCTATGCACTAACATCGGATATGCGTCACCGTGTAGTCATTTACGTTTGCCGCGGGCTAAACCCTTTTGAGGCAATCAATGTCATCCTTCGCGCTGAGCAGCGCAAATATGAATCGGGCAAAGTAAAACGCCCCTTCACCCCCTCCGAAAGGGCCGCTATGCAAAAAAAGCGCTCTACAGAGATCACTGGCTAATCAACATCGGATAGGAAAAGAAAAAGAAGTGGACGATGTTTACCGCCAGGTGAGTGATGATGGCGGCTTCAATGCGGTTCGTGATTTGGTAAATGGCGCCGTAAAGCACCCCTGAAATGAAAGCCATGATAAAATAGGGAAGAGAGGGGATCACAAGAAGGTGCATAAAGCCATAGAGTAGCGAGCTGAGAAGCACTGCTAGAATCCCCGCAGCAGAATTGTTCAATCCTATGGTAATTTCCTTCTGAATAAATCCTCGGTAGAGGGCCTCTTCGGGTATCGCCACGAAAAAGATTTGGATGAGAAGCCAAATCAAAGAAATGGCAGGCAACTTGGGATCATAGTCGACCACATTTAGGGGATAAGCAATTCCAATCATCACTATACATGAGAAAATGGACCAGGGGAGAGCTGCTACAAGGACTTTTCGCCATTCGCAAGCGGTTTGAGCAAGGGGGACAAGAAACGCGAGGAGAAAGAGTGCGGCCACTCCTTTGTCAAAGTTCAGATAAATGTTCATGGGCAGAGAGTGAGAACTTGCCTGCCACCCGTGAACAAAGAGAATGTTTTTAAACCCGGGGACTAGGTGACTAAAGAATGCTAGGGCAAGAGAGGTGGTGAAGACTCCGATTAACATACGGATGAAACTGGGTACTTCTTGTGTTAGCGCTAAGATGGAAAGAAGGAGCACGCCGAATGATGCTATGGCTCTAAACGAGATGATCTGACTGTAATAGGCGCAGGCACAAGAGAGAAGAAAAAAGGAGGCCCAAATCCAAATCTTGCGGTTGCACCAAAGAGCCGTTAGGGCTAATATGAGAAGCAAATAAGCCAGCGAACCAATCGGATTTTTCAGAAGTGTTACGAATCCAAGCATAGAAAAGAGTATAGGTAAGATTCAAAAAAAATGATAAGAAAAAACTTAGGTGAGATAGTTTGGTATGAATTTGAATTGCTTCAGGGCTACCCTCTTGTTCATGGAATATTCACCAGACGAGGCGGTGTTTCAGAGGCTCCGTTCGATTCACTGAATGTGGGAGATAACCTGGGCGATGATAAAGATGCCACTGAGGAAAACAAGCGTCGGATGGCAAATGCACTCGGCATCAATCTGCCGATTTTTCTCAAGCAAAGCCACTCGGATAGAGTCCATGAGATCGGTGAGACCGATGAGGCAGATGGAATGGTGACGGGACAAAAAGAGATTCCGATTGCGATTCGACATGCCGATTGTCAAGCCGCTCTTTTTTATGACCCTGTTCATCATGCGTTAGCCAATGTTCACGCGGGATGGCGAGGAAATGTCCAAAATATTTATGCAAAAACGGTAGAAAAAATGGAGCTCCTTTTCGGCACAAGGCCCGAGGAGTTGATTGTCTGCATTTCTCCCAGTCTTGGTCCAAGGAAAGCAGAGTTTATCAACTATGAGAGAGAACTTCCTCGCGATTTTTGGATCCACAAAAATGAAACGCACCACTTCAACCTTTGGAATATTGCCAAGGGGCAGCTGATAGCAGCCAAAATCCCCGAGGCACAAATCGAAATAGCCTCACTTTGCACCTTTGAAAATGAGGAAGATTTTTTCTCCTTTCGTCGCTCTAAAACTACTGGCCGAAATGCAACCGTGGCCTCTTTGTGTTAGAGATTTTCAAAGATCCTTATGTTAGAGACTTTCAAGCGACTTTGTAGCCGAAGCTCGAAGGGCCGCGCGGAAATTTTCATTTCCTAGCACTCTACCTGCATTCTCATCAGTTGTGAGAGTTTTGATCACATAAGTCAAATGATCCTCATCAAGCGTCTCTTCATCGGGGGCGTCTTTAACAACAAGCTCAAAATTTCCCTCTTCTTGTCCGGGTACAGGCACTTCTACTAGAGCAAAGAACTTCCATACATGCGGGTTTGTTAGGATTTCCTTTGTGAGTTCTTCTAAGAGAATTTCTAAATTAAGGGTAAAGCTACGGATACTCTTTGGAGTCGGAAGGTCTGAGGTTGCGGCGACGATTGCCTTGAGAGGTTTGAACCCAAAGTTAAAATCTGCGCAGGCTTGTAATGGAATAGAAAAACTGTTTGCGCGTAGGTTTTCGTCAAAAGCTCTACTTTCTTTAAACGCGCGCCATTCAGCGGGGAACTCTGTTTCAAAGTGAGCATTAGCGCTGACTAAGAGACGAGAAATACCCGGGGTGGCCCTTTCTCTTACAGGAAGTGGAAGCCCTTCAATACGAACATCCAATTCCCAGAGGAAGAGAAGAACATCCCTTAAGTGATCAGGATCGTCGATCTTTGGGCATTCTTCCAACAACTCTACAACAACGAGAAGAAGAGAAATAATGACAGGGGGAGAGGCTGTTAGATTGAAAACTAAGGGCTGTCCCAAATTTTCTACATTCTTCTCAGAAGGTGTAGGATTGTCCATGACCACTTGTGTAGCAAGAGAAAATAAACGAGGAAAGAGATCGCCAAAATGGCCTTGTTCGAAAAGGAGGTGAAACTGAAACTCAGCAGCTTCCTCTTTTCCAAATAGGAAAGGGCGGCAGTTAGGCAAGAGTGCTAGAAGGCAAGCTTTCAAGAGGGGTGGTTTACTGGATAACTCTGGGCTTCGGAAAAGTCCACACATCGTAATCCATGTTGTTAAGTATTCAACTAAATAGGAAAAATCACCCTCTTGATTGTAGTAGGTTAAAAGAGAGGCGGGTAATTGAGGAGCAGAGGGAGGAATTGGGTCCAGAGTAGGGAAAAGATATGCGAAAATGGCAGTAGGGCTTAAAAGTTGCATTGCTTGGCAAAATTCCGGGTAACTTTCGAATTCACGAAAGTGTTTCCTAAACAAGGAGTCATCCTTGAGTGCCCAAAAAACGGGAAGAAGATCTAGGGCGAAAGATTCGGCCTTGATTTGGGGAACCAAACCAATCCAAGAAAAACTCTGTTGCATTGATTTAACGATGACGGAGGAAGGATAATTTACATATTGTTGGACACCATTTAAGGCTAAAGCAACCCGGCATCTTAGAAGGAGTGAACGTGCTTGAGAAAGGACAAAGTTAGCCACTGAGGAAGTGCTTTTAGGATCCACAGAGGCTTGTACATAGTCATAGCTAAATCCAGGTGGCATTCCGGGTAGATTTTGAAGGGGGCAAGAGACTCTTTCGCAAATCGATTTAAATCTAGCCAAAGAGAGAGCATCTGTTCTACCCTCAAGTTTCCGAAGGAATTGAGACAAAAGCTCCACAGGGTCAATGTGTGGATCCATAGGAGGAGGCCCCAGAGCTCTTGGATGTCCTTCAAGGGGAGAGTCAGCGCGCGCTTCTCCAGGCATACTTTCAAGAGCGAAACGTTCAACGCGAGAAACAAGATTACCTGCAACTGAAGTGCGAGCGGGGGCATCAGCTGCTGTTTGTTTTGTTGAGGAAGTGGCGTCGGAAATCTCCATAAAACTCCTTGAATAGGTTAAGGGCGTATTAAGATAATTAAAAGATAAGTTTTCTGCAAAGGTTAAGTCTCAGTAAATTGATCCTCAAGAAGTTTAGTGGCTGAGTCCAAAAGAATAGTGACAAAAGTCTCATTTGCCAGAGCTTCTTGAATACGCGCTACATCATAGAAAAGTTCAGAGACTTCTCTAAACTCGTCATCATTGAGAAGTTCGTCTCCCTCTGGACTATCTGAGTCGTCAAAATTGAAATGTAGGATCGACAAGAGCGTTTCATTTTGGAAGAGGGATTTTCGCGAGTAAACATCGAGTTTTTTGAAATTTGCAATAAGTATTACACTGGTTTCTCTTGTTACAGGGGTTGACAAAGCTTTTGTAATAGCCATAAGCGGCATGTTGCAATATTGGAATTCATTGCAAGTATCAAAATGCTTATGAAAATCGGGGCCTAGTTGTTCTGGATTGAATTTTCTAAGGGCTCTAAATCTAGGCCACTCCATCGGGGCTAATTGCTTGAACATTTGATTTGCTGAAAGCAAACAGCTCGTAAGGGTTTGGGTAGTCCTAGATCGGATGGGTAGGGGAATCTGCTGAAAGAACGGACAAATTTCTCCGAGTAAGGTCAGGAGGTTTTGTAAATCAGTAGGGTCCGTAATCGCTGGCCCTTGTTCTAATGATTCAACCACAATGAGCAAAAGTGCCATGATAACAACAGAGGAATTTGATCGATGAAGCGCTAAGGTTGTCCCATATTCGCGGAGATCTAAGGAGGTAGTTTCAGCCGATCCATGTATGAGCTGTGTTATGATAGGGTATAAGCGATTAAAAACCGGTTCTAAGGCTCTATTTATGGAAAGTCTGTGAAAGCTGTAGGTCGGTATGTCCCCAACTTCAAATAAGGAAGAACTACAGTTAGGCACGAGAAAAAGAAGACAGGCTCGAATTACGAAGGGTTGATTTTCTAAATCTTCTCGAGAAAGTAGTGTTCTAATCAAACTCCAAAGATGGATTTCCTCAAAATACCAAGGCAAATCAGTTCCACAACCAAAGTAAGAGAATGCAGGAACAGGGAGGTGTTCTAAGCAGGCAATTGCTGGGGTATCAAGAGGAGGGACACCTGCGCTTTCAGAAAGAAATCTAAAAATAGTCTCGGGGGTAGAATCATTTAGGGAGTGTTCAAACTCATCAAAATCTTTGAACCCTGAGAATTTGTCCCTTAAAGGGGGTTCCTCCCTCAATTCCCAATAAATACTGAGAAGTGATGTGGTATATCTTTCCATGGAGAATTTAGGGAGTTTACATGTCCAAGAATAGACCAATTCAAGAGCTTGAGCAATTTGGGGAATCCCATAATTAGTGTGGGGACGAAACCTCCTTGGAAGAGTGAGAATTTCACAAGCAACTAGGCATCTTGATAGAACCGAATCAGCTTGTTCATGAACAAATTTTTCAACCGTTTCAATACTTATAACAGTTACAGAAGCATGAAGATAATCGAAAGGGGCTCCATGTGGTATACCGGGAAGGCCTTGAATTATAACGGAGATCGACTCAGCGAGTTGTTGAAAAGCTTTGTGCACAAATGGGTTTTTCGAAGCACCGACGATCTGAATTAAGCGAGCTAAATAGCCAACAATATCATCACCCAGGGGAACATCTTTAAAGAGTTCCATTGCTTCTTTAAGCGTAGTAATGGTTCCATGAAGCTCAGGAGATTCTGGTTCAGCTAAAGCTGGCGGTTTAACTTGGCTAGGGATTAAAGCTTCTCCCGCCGTACGTGCAATTCGATCGACTTGGCTCGGGGGAGCACTGTACCTCCGTGTAGTAAGGGGGGAAAACGCGCTTGCTGTTGAACCAAAACGAACTTCAGAACGCTCCATGAAATGCTCCAGAAAAATAAAGAATCAGTGAAGATATTCGGGAGCCAAATAAAAAGCAATTTATATTATATACCCAGAGGAATTCAATAGTTGGGAATTTTCGAGGGGTATATAGTCGTATGCATTAATCAGCTTTGGTTATTTGTCCTTCAAGGACTTCTGTGGCGGTAGCGAGAAATGCAGCGCAAAAAGTACGATTAGATAGGGCTAATTGGGCATTTTCTTCTTCTGAGAGAAAAGTGGCCACCAGTGCAGTACTCTCTTTGACTTGTACCGCTTCATCGTCGGCTTCCTCTAATAATGCAATCACTTTCCTTCCAGAACCTCTTTTAGAGGGGTTGGAAAATAAAAAGAAGGGCAATACACGGGTATCGTCGAGCAATTCTTCTTTAATGGGTCTTCGTAACATTTCTAAACTAGACATAAAAACAGTGGCTCTCTCAGGGATCGGGGTCGTAAGAGATACCGCGCTGATAAGCATGACGAGAGGATAGGCATCCTCTATAAAGTCAACCAGAGTATCAAATGAAGGAGTGAGATCAAGATCTTCTCCTACATCAAATTCTCTATACTCTCTGAAACTTGACCACTCATCAGGGCAGGTCTTCTCAAGAAGGGCGTTTCCTTGGGCCAAAAGGCCGAGCAGAGTTCGAGTGGTGCGCTCCTTGACTGGTTTTGGTAGTGAAAGAAGGCAAGGATAAATCTTTCTCAAAAGAAAAAGGGCTTCAAAAAGGCTTGTTTGATCATCGATAGGAGGAGATTGTTCTAGCTGTTCAACAACGATAAGGAGAAGTGCTATTGAGACAGGGGTAGTTTCGGTATAGTTGATTACTAACGGACGCCCGACGGTTTCAATGGCTTCAGAAACAGGTTCATTAACCCCAAGAACCATTTGCGTGGTAAGAAAAAAGAGGTTTCGGAAATGCTCAGCAAAATCGTCTCGCATAGCAAGAGATTGAAAACTATATTGTTCATCATCATCCTCATCATCCTCATCATCGCTTTGAAATAGACTAGGGTGGGAGTGGGGAATGAGAAATAGAAGACAAGCTTTGGTCAAAGATGAGGCTCCTCTCAGCCTTTCCTCTTTGAGAATTTTTCCTATTAACGACCAAGTGCCTTGGTCATCAACTACGAGGGGAAAATCCTCTGTAATATTGTAGGTGGAAAGAAGAGGCGCAGGTAGATCTGTTAGGCAGCTTGTGGATGGAGGGGCTGCTGGTGGAGGAAGAAGCGAGACAAGATCGGAAAAAGACGAATCGGCATAAAAGCTTGCCAATTCGCTAGAGTAGGCAAATCGATTGATATTGGTCCCCAAAAGCGGGTGATTTTTGAGAATCCACAATAGATCAAGGAGGTGAGAGTTGAGCTCATTGGCTGAAGCATCAGGGATAATATCTACCCAGGAGTGGACTAAATGAACAACTTCAAAAATTCTTTCAGAAGGAAAAAGGGACGCACTTTTGCTTACATACAAAGCAATTAAACAACGTAAAAGGACTGATTGAGCTTGAGTTTTGACGAAGCAAGCTACCGAATGCGGAGCTCTAGGGTTTAAAGCGGCTTTTACAAAATTAAACGTTGTGCCTGGGACCATCCCGGGAAGATTAGAGTTTTCGCAATAGCGCTCTCTAATTAGTGCAGCAAATGCTCTTTGGACGTGTGTATTTTCGGAATGGTCAAGTCGGCGAAGGAGGGTAGCTAGATATCCAACAAGATCGCCCTCAAAGAGAATATCTTTAAACACCGCCATTGCATCTTCTTTCGAATCAATTTCATCATGGGGGTCTCTTGTTAACAACGTTAATTCTCTTTCCAGCTCTGAATTAAGAGAGGGTGAGCGGCTGGAACATGATGGATCGGAATGGTCAAACAACATCGATGCGCAGGCAATGGCTGTGATATCCGCTGGCGCTGTAGGATCACGATCAGCATCATCTTCCATGCTGCACCGGCTTGCAAGATTAGCAACAAGAGATTGGGGTGATAAACGAGAAAGCTCCATAAAACCTGACAAAAATATTTTAAACTTCGGGAAAATGTTTTACAAGGAGTTGCTCAGCCCTATTGTAAAGGAGACGGCGAAACTCGGGATTCCCAAGAAATTTGGGCAGGTTTTCTTTTTCCATGAGGAAGCTGGCAGCGTCTCTGGAGGTGAGCTCCTCTTCGGCCTCTTCATCTACTTCCACAAAAGCAAAGAAGCCCAGTACACTCCAGCCTGAGAGGAGGACTTCTTTGAAATCGTCCCGAAGCATACTGAAATTGCGTCTAAAAATAGCGACAGCTTCCGTCAGAGAGTCTTTTCCTAGTCCGTGAACAATCAATTTGAGGGGGTTGTAGACAACTAAGAAGGTTGAGCTTGCATTCAATAAGTGGTAGGGATTACACACTTGTGGATTACGGTCTATTAACTTTGCGAGTTTATACTTTTCCCATCTTTCAGGATATTGTTTAGAAAAAATCGCATCAAGACGCTGAAATAAGCCAAAGAGACTTTTAGAAATTCGACTTTGTAAGTGAGGCGGAAGTTGCCGAACATGGAGAAGGATTCTCGGGAGTAGGTAAAGAACCTTGAGAATTTGATCCCCGTTAATGCTGGGCCAAGGAGCCTTTTCTAGCTCTTCTACAAAAAGAAGGAGAAGGGCGGTCATCACCGCTGGGGATCGGGGCCTTTCATGAACTAGAGAAATTGCGAGATTATTCGTACTTTCTCGCCCAGAGATTACACTTGAAGTAAGAAGGTACAACCTTTCAATAAGGGGTCGAAAGAAGCCGATAGCATAAAAGTTCTGAAATGTGTAGGTTCTTTTAATTTCACAACTAGGCAAAAGGTATAGAAGGCATGCTTGCATTACGGGGGGACAAAGATCCCCTCTTTTGAAAAAGTCTTTTAAAAAGGTCAAAAATGATCGCTCTGAAATAGTGTCAGAGAGGTCATTTCCTAGACTATAATAACTAAGAAGAGCAGCGGGCAACGCCTCCAAACAGTGGGGAGAGGGTTGTCTATCGGAAAAGCAAGCAAAAGCAAAAAGAGCTCTTGCAGGTGAACTAGCCCTCTCCACATATTCATCAAAAAAATCATCATAACTAGCATAACCTTCCAAGAAACCTTTTAATAAAGGATCCTCCCGGCGCTCCCAATAAATAGTGGTGAGGGGCAGCACAAATGTATCTAGGGCATCTTCTGTAACAACTTCATCTACCCATGACCAGACAAGTTGAATGACATCTAGGATCAATTCAGTAGGATAAAGGGTCCCTTTTTGGCCGCTATTCATTGCTAGGGCTGTTTTACATCTTAAGAGGACCGCATGGGCTTGAGATTTTACAAGGCGTGCGATTGTATCGGGAGCCTTAGGGTCTACGGAAGCTTTCACATAATCGAAAACTTGATCCCAAGGCATTCCAGGAAGATTAGGAGGTGTTTTGCCTGACACGCTCTCAACTCTTTCTCGAAAGTCTTTACTGGAATGGGCACATTCACGAAAAGCGGCAGCTAAACATCCCACAGGATCATGGGCAGAATCATGAGGTTTCAAGAGAGATTTACAAGAAGCGCCATCCACGTGCGGTATTGCTTCTATGGCAACAGCTGTGATTTGAGATGCTAATGCGGGCTGCCTAGAAGATTCTCTCTTCAAAGCAGGGCAAGCAATTTCAAATGAGGAAACTGGTGGTAAGTCTGACAATTCCATAAAACAAGGTCTATTCCAAATTAGGCAGGGCGGCAATAAATGCAGCAGCCCGGTCTTTTACAGCCAATGGAAGAGAGTTGATGTAAGGGATAATGGGTCCTACTAAGCTCTTAACCATGTTTGGATCTAGAGAATCATCTAGAACTGGAGACCTCTCCATTTGAGTGACAATTTTGAGCAGAAAAGCTAGCAGAAAAACGGGCGATGCTGGCGATTGGGCTATTTTTACATCCCCAATAGCTCTTTTTTCACCTTTAGCAAGATCAGTTTTTCCTAGGAGAATTTGAGTAATAAGAGTTGAGAGCTCATCGCGCAACTCTTTGAAGTCCTTTCTCTCTAACAGAGAAGCCAAAGTTGTGGTAGACTTGCTGTATGCACACACGAAAAGTAAGCAAGTCACGATGAGAGGTTGCCCTGTTCCTAAGACACGGTTTGTGGTTAATGTGCCTAAAGCATTTTCAAAAGTATCGTCAATATCAACATGGGGAATTGGGCGGCTATAATTATAGGTAGTCAGCAAGGGGGCAGGAAGCAAACTTAAGGGATCTTGTTTTAAAAGATCAGACTTGTGTGTGGCAGGAATTACACTAAACAACTCATCGAGGGAGGCGTCTTCCCTAGGATCTTCTCTCAGTATTGATGCTAGGGAAGTGTGGGCTTTTAGTTGGGCATAAATATCCCTCAAAACAACAGAAAAAGTGTCGGCTTGAATTTCAGGAATCCCCCGAACCCAAGAATGAACAAGATGAATCGTTTGGTAAATGGCTTTTCTATTTTTGTCAATACTCTCGCAGGCGAGCCGACATCTTAACAGAGCTGCAGAAGCTTGGGATCTGACGAAAACAATGACCGAATTGACATCTTCGGCTTGAACAAATTCGGTTACAACATCGTATTCTGTGTCTTTAGGCATTCCTAGAAGTTTATCAACGGGCTGTGAGACTTCACTGACCAATTCAGAAAACGCATTTTGAACATGAGGGTTCCCTGATCCACACCTTACACGAAGCAAGGAGGCCAAGTACCCAACTGGGTTCGTAGTAGGATCTTCCTTTACAGAATCACTAAATAAGGTCTTTGCTGCATTAATATCCCTAATTTCTTTATGGGGGTCAAAATCCTCTCTGCCAATTTCTTCCTCGCCAGACTCCTCTGCCCCCCCTAAGATTGGTGGTGGAGAGTGTCTGCCTAATGAAGCTGCTTCTGAGAGAGTTTGGTGGACAATACCGGTAATTTGGGTGAGGATCGCCGCTTTATTTCCATTTGTGAAGAGATGGCCGGGAAATATTGTTTGTAAGACGCTAGGGTGAAGTTGAGAAATGTCCATAAAATCCTCCAAAATAATAGGTTAATCCATATAGGCTGCCAAACTAAGGAGTTCATCGCAAGGCCAACTGCATTAAAAAGCAAGCTTTGTTATGATTCGATTTTTTAATAGGAGCGATTGATGCGCGAAAATATTTGGATAGTAGGATGCCAAGGGTTGGTTGGCAGAGAGATGGTCAAATTTCTTCAAAAAAAAGGAATTAGTTGTATTGGGTCGACGAAGGATGAGGCCGACGTAACCGATTTGCCCGCTCTTAAACAATTTTTTAAACAGCATCAGGCTACCCATATCATCAATTGTAGCGCCAACGTCCACGTAGATCTGGCAGAAAAGCAAGAGCGCTCGCTTGCCTTCAACGTCAATGTGACAGGTGTCGAAAACCTGGCTCATTTGGCCAAAGAACAGGGGGTTCGTTTAGTCCACATTGGGACTGACTATGTATTTGATGGAAAGAAAAAAAGTGATTATAGCGAGAATGATCCCGTAGGACCGGTCAATTATTATGGAGAGACCAAGCTTTTGGGAGAGCAAAGAATGCTATCAATTTATCCAAATGCTGTTTGTGTGCGGACCGCCTCACTTTACGGAAAAGAGAGACCAGGATTGGTTTCCCATATACTTAATGACCTAGAAACCAAAGAAGAAGTAATGGCCATTGAGAATCAGATCAGTACTCCCACCTATGTGCCTCACTTAGTGAAAGCCCTTTGGGATGTTCGAAATGAAAGGGGGATTTTTCACTTTGTCAATGGAGGGCATGCCAGCAGATTGGATCTAGCGAAAGAAGTGATGGCAATTGCCAAAGCCAGTGGCAGAAAAATCAAATGTAAGAGACTCATTGGCGTGAAGGACGAAGACTCAGGCAGAATTGCAAGGCGCCCCCATCGTTCGGTGTTAGCGACTAGCAAAATCGAGCCCTACCTCTCCGAACCCATCGTTTCCTGGCAAGGAGCTCTCCGAGAGTACTTAACCCAGTGAGGGGAGCCCTGAGGATTTAGGCGGGATCTCTTGACAACTGCAGCAAGTTTGGATACTCTCACTTAGATATGGGCAATAAGAAAGTGATCACGTGTGTGATTCCCGCGCGGTTGAAATCGACACGTTTACCAAATAAAATTTTGGCTGATTTAGGGGGGAAAACCCTCTTAGAACGGGTCTGGAATAGAGCAAAATCAAGCCGGAAATTTGATCGAGTCATTTTTGCGATCGACAGCAAAGAGGCAGAAAATGCCATCGAAGCCTTCAATGGGGAATATGTGATGACCGATCCTGCTTGCCCCACGGGCACGCATAGGTTGATCGAATTAGTGAAAATTAGTCGTGTCGTTTCCGATATTTGGGTCAATTGGCAAGTGGATGAGCCTTTTATTACAGATCAGATGATCGATGATTTGCTCCAAGGGGTCAACAAACAAAGTGATCTCGGAATATGGACCCTGAAAAAATCGCTAGCGCCTAATGAATTGACCAATCCGAATGTGACGAAAGTGATTACTGACGTCACAGGAAAAGCCATTTTCTTTTCTCGTCTTCCTATTCCTTATTATCGCGATGGACGCAAAGACGAACAAGAAATTGCTTATAAGCATATCGGCATCTACGCATACTCGGATCCTGTATTGAAACAAATTGCAAAACTTCCCGAAAGTCCTCTTGCTTCTGCAGAAATGTTGGAGCAACTGGCCTATCTGGAGCATTCGCTTCCTATCCAAGTCTATACAACCCATTGTGAAACGCTTGGCATCGATACCCAAGCCGACCTTGACCTGGCTATACAACGAATTCGACAGTGCGTATTAGTAAATGGCCCATAAGAACTATGGGCCATTTGTGAAGGGTTACAAGTCTTGGGAGAGACGCTCTTTGGCCTCTTTGATTTTATCTTTTAAACCCGGTTGGCTACTTATTCTCCTTCAAGAGTTGATTAGACAGGTAAGATACAAGCTGAAAGACGAAGCCAAGGGCCTTCCCCTTGGCGA
>JAJZEO010000045.1 GCA_021847505.1 bacterium | reverse complement strand
AGGGCGATATCTACTCAAGCGACAAAGTTCGAGCAGCGCAAGAACGCCTTAAAGAGCTTTACACAAAAGACGGGTATCTTCAAACAAACGTCGATTACACAATGACCCTTCTTCCTCAAGAGCGAGAATACAACATTGAGTTTAATATTGAGGAATCCGATCAAAATCGAATTGGTCTCGTTGTTGTATCAGGGAACCATTGTACAAGAAAGAATGTGATCTACAATAACCTCGATTTTCAACCTGGTGAAGTCTTTGACTCTAGAAAACTCAAAACTTCTCAGAAAAAATTGATGTCAACCGGCTATTTCAAAAACGTCAACATCTACCCTGTGAAAGCGGACAATCACGACTCTGACCTCTCTGAATACCGTGATGTAGTCGTAGAAGTCGATGAAGCCCAGACTGGAAACTCTTCCCTCTTTATGGGATTCAGCTCCACAGATAACGTCTTTGGTGGTATTGATCTTACAGAAAACAACTTTAACGTGGCTGGATTGAGATCAGTCTGGTTTAAAGGCCCATGTGTGTTAAGAGGAGGCGGGGAATATCTGCAAATTAAAGGAACGGTTGGTGCTCGAGAATATGGCGTGAACATCTCCTGGCTTAACCCCTATCTCTACGATACTCTATGGAGATTTGGTGTAAATATCGACTACAACCAAAGCAGCATTCCTGATAAGAACTATAATATCCACACCATTGGTGGTGCAATGTCAGCCACTTATCCGGTCACCTCTGCTTTCAGCTATGGATTTAGATACAGAATACAAGACTCGCTATTCCGTGCTACCGGCCAAGTTCCTGTACTTGCAAAGGAAGAACGTTTAAATGATGGTATTGTCTCAGGTATCGCTTTAACCTCAGGTTACGATTCAACAGATAACGTCTTTAAACCACGGCATGGCCTCAGATCAAACTTCGAATCAGAATTTGCAGGTCTTGTACGAAACCAAATCGATCTTCTAGACTTTCCTTTCCTCAGATTCCAAAGCTTCAACTCTATCTACTACCCCGTATGGAAAAAAGGAACCCTTAAATTTAGAGGTGATTTTAAATACATCCAACCTCTTTGGGGCGGTTTAGCAGACGATTTCCCCATGGGAGAAAGATTCTTCTTAGGTGGTGAAGGAACGGTGCGTGGCTACTCACCAGGAAAAATCGGTCCAACATTTGGCGGCAATAACCCAACCGGGGGTATTTCTTCCTCGCTTGTCTCGGTCGAGTATTCCCAGAATATTTTCAAACCCCTTGACGTCTTCACATTCTTTGATACAGGTTCGATTGCCCTCAATCCATGGACAATACAGAAGATCAAAATGAGTACGGGCGTCGGCATTAGACTTGACATCGGTAGACAATTACCTTTCGTCATCGGTTATGGTTATCCGATTAACCCGGATTACGAAGCTCAAGAACAGCGCCTCTTTTTCAGTATGGCAGGACAGTTCTAATTTACGAAGGGGCGTTGAATGAATTTTCAACGCCCTGTTGACCAAAAGAATTTTGGATGTTAACTTATATCTCTTGGCGTTCGATTGAGAACCCCATTTAACTTAACAAATCTTAAGGAGAATCAACCCCTATGAAAAGAAAATCAATATCAGCAGCAATTCTAACAAGTGCCTTACTCGTCTTCACTTCGGCGTTTGCTGCAGAAAAAAATCCCTCGATTGGGGTTGTTGACTTTGGCAAATGCATCATGGACTCTAAATACGGGAAAAAAGAACAAGAAAGCTTCGAAAATCTTAAAACTCGCATGCAAAAAGCTGTTGAAGATCTCGACTCTCAAATGACCGAAACTGCTAATAAACTCCAAGATAAAGACCTACTCGACTCTCTTAGTCCCGAGGCTGAACAAGAGCTCAGAATTAAATTCCAAACCCTTGGTGAAGAAATGCAAAGATACCAAGGCCAGTTTTACCAAGTCATGCAACAAGCAAATATGAAATTAATGCAAAACATGCACGACCACATCATGAAAGCTTCTAATACTGTTGCGGATACAAACAAACTCACTCTTATCCTCAATAAAGATGCAGCATTCCATTATTCCCCTGCTTTAGAAATTACTACTAAAGTCATTGAAGAGCTCGACAAGAAATTTGATAAAGAGTCCACTCTTTCAGCTGTGACAGAGAAAAAAGAGAAGGAAAACATCACTAAAAATTAGAGAGCATCATGCCCAAAAAACACACTTTAGGAGAGCTTGCAAAAGCTCTCTCATGTGAACTCCAAGGGGACCCTGATTGGGTTATCGAAGGGATTAATGATCTTGAGCACGCCGGGGCAAATGAGATTAGTTTTTATTCCAATGAAAAGTACCGGCATGCTTTTAACTCTAGCAAAGCCGGGGCCATCTGCGTAAAAGAGGCCCACGAGCTTCCCAAAGATCGTAATTACCTCATTACCAAAAACCCTGTGGCTAGCTTCCAACTTTTGATCGAGATCTATTGTCACGATGCTTCCCGTTCAGGTTTTGTTGGAATCCACCCGACTGCGGTCATTCATGAAAGCGTTCGTTTAGGGCAAAATGTCTCGATTGGACCACACGCAGTCATTGATCGAGATGTGACTATTGGCAATGGGACCACAATTTCCCCCCACGTCTCAATTGGACCCGAAACACTCATCGGTAACGATTGTTTGCTTCATCCCCACGTGGTTGTTCGAGAAGGTTGTAAGATTGGAAATCGAGTCATTTTACAGCCCGGGGTCGTTATCGGAGGGTGTGGTTACGGGTATTTGCAGAACGAGCGAAATGAAAGTAAAAAGCTTCGTCACTTAGGAAATGTAGTGATCGAAGATGATGTGGAAATAGGGGCCAATACAACTGTAGATAGAGCCCACTTCAAAACAACCTGGATTAAAAAGGGAGCAAAGATTGATAACCTCGTCATGCTTGCCCATAACACCCAAGTTGGCCAAAACACATTAGTCATAGCTCAGAGTGGGATTGCTGGCTCTGCAATCGTTGGAAATAATTGCATTATCGCAGCTCAAGCAGGAGTTGCTGGGCATCTTCAAATTGCTGATCAAGTGGTCGTTGGAGCAAAATCAGGTGTGAGCAAATCGATTACCTCAAAGGGATTTTATGGCAATCCATGGACTGTTGTTCCCATTGAAGAACACTGGAGTAGAGTTGCTCACGTCAATCGTTTAGAC
>JAJZEO010000140.1 GCA_021847505.1 bacterium | reverse complement strand
ATGAATCCTTCTGAAAATTTTCAACAAATGATCTCTAGTGGACATAAAAATATCGATCGGTTCTTTGAAACTAATCAGGCGGCGGGATATACTCCAGAGGCTAAAGATGGGAATAGCTTATTCGTTACTGGTTGTATTCCTTTTCCCGGAAATATCATTTGTGGGCACCCTCTTGATAAATTATTAAAAGCTGGAAAAAAGTTAGATAGAGCAAGATATTACAAGAGTGGGCGATCTTTATCAAAACATGGATATCGAGAAGGACGGACTATTTACCCAAAGCCTATAGGCACGCCAGAGCAAATTAATGAACAAGCACAGAAATTATTGGAAAAAATTTTATACTCCTCAGAAAAACAAGTTATTGAAGCCGAGTATGCAAGATTTGGGAAAGTATTTGAGGTCCAATCGCCAGGTATTGGTGGAGTTCGATACACTATTGATGGGGAATTTATCGGATTTTTAGAACCAAACAGGTAAATATATGAGCAAATTTCGTATAACAGTGGCAAGTCTCCCTGATAGAGAAAACCTAGTCTCTGAAATCCTCTATGATGGAGTACAATGGGCTGAAATTTCTCAAGAAACAGGAAAACTCGTCGTACAATTCTACACTCATCCTAGACAAGAGTATTGGGAATTTTCTTGTGAAGAAGCAATCGAGGCTCTTACAACAGCTAAGAAAGCCCTTTTGAAAAAACCGACTTTAGGAAAGCATGATTGAATATGAATGACAAAACGTTTGAGAATTATATCTGGGACTTAAACTTTTTGCTAAAGGAAAACGCACTAAATGCAAAAGCAAAAAAAAATGCTTCTAAACCAGAGGATCTCGATTATAACCTGGGGTACCTTATGGCTTACCATGAAGTCATTGATCTCATGAAGCAGCAAGCATCAGCTTTTAATATTAAGCAAAGGGATATTGGATTAGCGGATATAAATGCTGATGTAGATTTGCTCTGAAAACACAAAGGAAATAGACATGGTTATGACAAAAAAGAGTCTGATGGGATGGGGATGGGCGATTTCATTTGCCTTAAGTGCGGGCGAGGTGTTCGTTCATCCGCATGAGGAGATCACGCAATATTCGATGCATGGGAACTTCCAGAAGGGACTCGCAACTAAAGCGATGGGAGCACAGCAATTCGAGGTTTGGCGGGCAAGCATTGCCGTGGGTTCTAGGACGCCACGCCATGTCCACGAGACCGAGGAGGTCTTCATCGTCCTCAAGGGGAAAATTCTTGCGATCATTGGGGATCAAGAAATCGAGTGCAGTGCCCCTGCAACGCTGATCTGCCCCGCAAATGTCCCCCACCAGTTGATCAATATCGGCGACGAGGCGACCGATCAAATCCTCGTGCTAGGGATAGACTCCAAGATCAGCAATATGAGCGGCGAGGAGATGAAACTTCCCTGGCGCCAATAGATCATAATAACTATTTTTTTAAAATTAGCTAAAAAACCAAGAATGTCCTATTATATTTGATCATAAAATATAATTATGGCACTTCTTTGCAAACAATTGCTTTACGACAAGCCCTAGCTCAAGAGCTCCAAACCGCAGCAGCTCTAACGATCCAAAGTGTCTGGAGGGGGCGTTTAGCAAGAATTGAAGCTGCAAAAGCCCGCAATCACTTATTAAGTTACGCCCTTTTTGAACGTGCTAAACCTTATGTCGATATCCCAGAGAAACGTCGTATGTGCCCCAGAGCCGCTTCTGGGCTTACTCCAGTCTTCTTGCCCCCAGAATTACCCGTGGTATTAAAATGGAGTGGGTCTTTGATTGGACAAGCAAGATTTGAGCAAATGAATCAAGCACGTGAATTATGTGTAAAGAATCGTTATACACATCTTGTGATTCCACGAGCACGAGTTTATGGGAAGTTCATCATCGAAACCAGACTCCCCGTAGGTGATACAAAACAGCAAATAGGGTTGTATATGGAAAATCGGGACCGTTTCGCTGGCGCAGCAAAAGAGTTTATTGGGTTTCTCTGTCAATCGGCTTTGGGTGATATCGTAAAAGTCTCAGGGGACTATTGCAGTTTATTTAAGGTACACTTAGGCAAATATGAGAACGTCACCTTATACCTAGAAGAAGAAGAAGGCAAAATCGGATTGATTGATATGGGTTCTTCTGGTCTATCATTTGGTACTCCTCAACACTGCATTCAACAATGTGAGGCTGCCATTTCTTTTTTCCCCTACCATTTAGATGAAATTTTGGCCGTGGCGAGAGAGTACGATCCTGAAATTGATCAATTGCGAGAATCATTTGAAAAAAGAAGGGACGCCACCATAAAGGCTTTTCAAGATATTTACGCCGATCATTTAGAGTTCATTCGAAAAAAAGGGATTACGCTCGACTCCCCCATCACCTTTGAAAAGCCTACAGCCGATAGAACGGAGGCTCTGAGAAACGCCCTTAGTGATGCACTGAAAGTAAGACATCGAGAAGGGTTGTATAAAGGTCTTTTGGGTAAAGATCCTACCTATGCTCTTGCCCAGTTTAATGAGACTACTTTTCCCAAGCTTTTAAACACTCTCTACAGCTTCATTGAAAAATCTTTAAATTTTCAACTGCTTAATAACTCCCCTGTTTTATCTATGAGCCAACTACCTTCGATCAGAACTCTTGTCTTTGAGTTTCGAGATATTCCTGATTGCATTGATTTTAAGGAGCTCGAACTCGATGGCTTCATGAAATATGGCCTACGACAAGTCCTCTACGACGTCTTTTTCAAAGAATTAGCACGGTGTGGAGAAATCGCTTATTACAAGCCCCAGGCTGATGAGGGCTGGCGCGAGTCATGTATTTTTGTCTAGCCATCTTTCTAGACCTGGTATTAGGTGAATGATTTAAGAAAACCACTTTTTTAACAAATAGCTAGGATTATCTATATAGCCGACTATTATGCGCTTAAGTTTTTCATATCTTTCCAAAGTATAAAGTGAGGAAGAGGTGGCATTCAATAGTGTTATGGCCAACTCAAGTAAAATCCAAAAATGCATCTTTGGAAAGATAGATTCTCCATTTAAGGGCATCCCCTTTGCATATGCATTTATAAATGTCGTTTGCAGTCCATTTTTCAACGTTTCGGAAACGTTTAGAAACTCACACCCCATTTCGATATTGATTAAAGTTCTGCCCACGGCTTCTTCAGGAAAATGCGCACATTGACCAGAAGGAAGCAATGTATTTGTTATGGCCCCCTGATCAAAATAATGTATCTCACCTGTCTTGAGATTAAATGTCGTATTTACAAATCCTGTTACTATCTGCAATTTCCTATGTGTGATCCTGTCTGATTGAACTAATAAAGAAGAGGCTTTCATTAAGTTTGCAAGCAGTGCATTAAGCAATTTTTCAAAATCTGGGGGATGTTTCAGCAAAAGAACATTGGAGCTAAACAAATAAGGAATTAAATATGTAAAATTATTTTGCAATAAAACAGTGGTCTCATCAATTGATAATACATACGGTTCTAGGGAGTGTAAATGATTTAGGGCTTCCCCCTTAATTGAAAAAAAAGATTTCAAGGATTCTAGAGCAATTGCGGAAGTCTCCTGGTAAAGAAGTTGAAAAAACAGGTTAGGAATCTCAACTCCTTTAGCCATACTTGAAATGAAGAACACATTTTCGGTAACCTTTTCATCAGATTTATATTGGATTTTTCCATAATGAAGTATTTCTACGTGTTTACATTGAGAAAGATTCAATTGTTCAATGTATTTGCATCCCATGTACTCTTTTAAAGCAATTTTAGGACTTTCGAATACTTTTAGATACTCTATATTGTCTTTAGAAACTATTCGATAGATTTGGTCTTTTGAAAGCCCTGAGAAAAGGCCAGGTTCAACTTTTTCAATCTTAGTCGGTCTACCTCGCAATTGAGAAACTAACGCAAAAATTGCCTCTTCTTTATCCTTTTCAAAGCTATGTGAATTTAAAGACTCCAAGAATTTGAAAGAAGCATCCTCTTTTAAGACACCATAGGCCGACAAATACCTTTTTGTTAGATCATTGAATGGTGAGTTCATTTGTAATACTTTTTATTAGTAGATTGATGGAAGTCTTCCAGATAAAACTGCCTTGCCCACTTGCGATAAAGCATGATAGGGCCATCACCCTCTGCGAGATGTGGTTGAGGAAGATATTTTTTATGGTTCCAAATTCCAATGTCCTGTTTAAAAACGCGAACCACTTGCTTGGACACCGTGTTGAGAAGCCATTCAATACTCCATTTGTGGGGAATGATCTTCAGTAAGGGGTGTAAATGCCCCAAAGAATCCGTCTTAACCGATGTTGCCAACCGCAAATCCAAATATTCTCGATCTATAGGAGTCTGAGAAATTACTATTCTAAATCTTATACCCTCCTCAGCAAGATCGCTTAAAAACTCAATACAGCCTAACCCTGTAAGCGTTACTCTTATTTTGTTCGTGACTTCATGCCGTTTCGGAAATTTTAATTTACCCTTAACGTGTAAAGTAAATGAAAACTGATCTCCCTTCAACGAAGGTTTTTTTCTAATTCGGGAAATGAAGAGTGATGAAGTTCACTAAAATGCCCCAAATCTAGCAAATTCTCTACAATTTCTTGGGGATGAGATTTAATTTTCTCCGAAAAGAATTTGGATCTAGTCCACCCCTTTGTTTCAATAGAAGGAAGATCTTTTATAGATTCGCCTTTAGGATTGTGGTGTAGAAAGATAAAGCCATTTTGTTCTTTTAAAGGCCATGTATTTGCTTTGAGATTTTTTGGCACCTTTGTGTTGTAACCCGTTTTGCAACAGTGACCTTCCCCATCAAATTCAAAATTGTGAAACGGGCAACGGATACGATCTCCTACTACAACCCCACCACAACCTAAATGCGCTCCCAAATGGGGACAATGGGCATCCAGGGCGTGGGCTTCCCCCTTCTCATTTCGAAAAACCACAACCTCCTGATTCATAAACTTACGGGAAAGGATTTTACCTTTCTCTAGCTCATGGGAAAATGCAACAGAAAACCAACCGGAGGGGAATGGATCGAGCAAGTTATTTTTCATATTTTTTCATTTTTTTATTATTATTTATTAATATTAAAATAAGCGGGAAGAATATGCAATGATCCTAATCTTTCTGGTGGTCGACGAAGTGGCTCTCTTTGAGAGGCTCTTCGCCAAGATGGCGCCATTGCACTAAGAGACTTAATAGCATTGACTTATTATGTTAACTTTGCAATAATCATGCCTCTAAAATGAGGCTTTAAGAGAGCACTTCTATGTTTGTTATATTTGTGTGCAATGTCCTGGGCCCACGCTAATAAGTCGATTGATGAGGTCTGTGAACAGGCTCGTAAGACTGCCTATTTAGACGGAAAGTTCTCTTTTGAACCTTCTAATCATCCCCATCATTTTGAACTCTATACTAATTTGATAAAACAACTGGATGAAGACGACCTAAAAAATCACCCGAGTCTTATCATGCGCAAGCTATTGTGCATAAAAAAGCTGGAGCCCAACGTGCTTGATCCTATTATCAAGGAAATTAATTTTATTTTACAGTACGCGGACAAGCAATCTCCCCTTTCTCGTTGGGCAGAGGCTCAGATGTCAATCCTAAAAAAGCTTGAAATTTTTTATAAAAATTTTGAAAAAACCCTTTCTAAATATTCGGGTCGTACATTAACGGAATTCGAACAAGAATTAATGCAAAAAGAGTTTCTGAAACTGCTTGGGGAATTCAAAGATGATTATCTTCGGGAAAGATGGCAGCTAAAAGGGTCTAAGGCTACAGGAAAGACTTTACGCGAAGAGATTTTACAGAAATGCGCTGCTTCTAAAGAGATGAAAGAGGATTTATTACAGTGGGGAGTTTATCTTACCTGTAGAGATCCCAATGTTGTATTAGAAAATTTAAAACTCGATACAAAAGATCTATGGATAGATGATGTGGGGAATCTTGTTTTTTCTTACACTTATTCCGTACCAAATCCTCAAAAACAATCTTCTCTCATGACGATTGTCTGTAGAGATGAATTTTAAGGAACCAAATGCGAAATTATTTTTTAGCAATAGCTACCACGATCTCATGTTGTTGTTATGCAGGAAATAACCCCAGACAGAGTTTAAGTTCTGCCATAGAGGCAGGTGATTTGGGTTTGGTGCAGAAATATATCAACAACGGTGAAGTGGGCATTGATGATCTGAGTGACGATGACTTGTTCGGTGTTTCCCCTATCATAGAGGCCGCTAAGGCCGGAAGAATTTCTCTATTTCCCTATCTTCTTGAAAAAGGGGCCCATGTTGACGGATTTTCAATGATGGACACCACTGCACTCGTCGAATTACTCAAAAAATCGAACAAAATTTCCCGAATGGAATTACTAAAAGGAGTAACGCTTCTTTTAGATCATGATGCACAAGTGGATAAGCTTGTACTTGGCCATTACACAGCTCTCATGGTTGCTTGTCAATATGCAAGATTTCCCGAACTCATAGAACTTCTTATTGAGCGAGGGGCAAACGTAAATAGAGTATCCAAAGATGGTAACTCGCCCTTTACCCTTGCCCTAACTCATAAGAATACACAAGCTTTGGCCATACTCCACAAAAAAGGTGTCGATTTTACTCAACTTACCCCTTCTGGGAACACTCCTCTTGGGTTGTTAGCAAGTAAAGGAGACGTTTGGATGGCTAAGCATTTTGAACAGTATGTTCCATTGGAAGTAAATCAAAGAGACGCGGCGTCTTTAACACCAGCTATGTGGGCGGTGATTAATGATCATCTCGAGTTTCTCCAATTTCTTACTAATCGAGGGGCTGACCTTACGTTGGCCACTCTTAATGAAACACAGTTGGACCATAGAACTGCAAGTAATATTTCTCTAAAGGTCTTGATTTTTCCCAAGGGATCGACAGTGTACACATTCTCCCATCATTTCGATCATCACGCAATTACACGCTGGCTGCTTAGAAAGGGCGTACCCAAAACAGAAGACCTCAAAGTGGTGACCCGGCAAAAAAAGTCTTTTAATGAGTAGGGGATTTTCTTATTGTATTTCTGTAATAAGAAAATCGAATTGTAGTTTTTAATGGACAGCTGGTATAGTCATAGCGGTCAAAAGTGAACTATGTATGCGATTTTTATGGATGAAAAAACAATAGAATTTCTTGAAGAGCACATTCCAGAAATGGCTGAAGCAGCTGTTACCGAGGCCTATTGGGACGCCTTGGCTTCTGGACATAAAGTTCTTGAAGTTGATGGTGATCATCTTGTGGAAACAAGTCCAGATGGAACAAAAAAAGTAATTAAGACTCTACCTCCACGTAAGCGGGTGAAAAAAGGTCAAAAGTTGATAATCGAATGAGTGATCATAAAAAACGTGTTCGGATGTTTGCCGGGCCAAATGGGTCAGGTAAGAGTACGATTAAGAAAAAAATCGATCCGGAGTTAATTGGGATATACATCAATCCTGATGAAATTGAAAAAGATATAGCGGAGAATGGTTTTCTTGATTTTGCACAATACAATCTAATGGTTCCTCAGAATGAATTATTCGACTTCTTTGAAAATTCTTCTTTTCTCAAGCAAGTAAACCTTTCCGATAAGCTTAGTGATTTGATGTTTGCAGACAATAAATTGATTTTTAAGAACATGCAAGTAAATTCATATTTTGCCTCTGTTGCCTCTGATTTTATTCGTCATCAACTTCTTAAAATTGATGAACCATTTACATTTTCATTTGAAACAGTGATGTCTTCAAAAGATAAGATAGATTTTTTAAGAAAAGCCCAAGAGCAAGGATTTCGAACATATTTGTATTATATTGCTACTGAAAATCCTGAGATCAATATAGAGAGAGTAGAAGGAAGGATAAAAAAGGGGGGTCATCCTGTCCCAAAAGAAAAGATTGTGGATAGATATTACCGTTCTTTGGACCTCTTATTTTCGGCAATTCAATTTACGAATCGTGCCTATATTTTTGACAACTCAACCCATACGGATATTCATGTAGCTGAAATCACTAATGGAAAAGAGTTGGAAACAAAAACCACAGACTTACCTAATTGGTTTAAACAATCTATCTGGGATAAATTTGAAGCTACTGCCAAAACTAAATAGCCTTCTACTGATCTTAAGTTTCAATGTAGCCTCGCTCAATGCCTCGGATTGTCTTAAATTTGAAGGGTTTCTTCATAAATCACAAATCTTAGTACATCCTGAATCTTTTACAGGGGCCAAGGATCATGTTTTTGAAGAACCATACGTTTTATATTTACTTGAACCGATTCGGGTTTTGCTCCCCATTGGCATAGAAGAAGACCTATCTTTTTTTGTGGTTAAAATGTCTGATCAGCTAGATGCGCATATGACTAAATATGTAACATTAGAAGGTGAATGGGAAGGTATGGCATTACCATTGTTTGCCCATGTGCCTATTTTAAGGGTAGATCGAATAACAAGAGCTCAGAGTGATTGTGTGGAGGAAATGATTCCAAAGCTAGCTCGAGCAGCATGTAATGTGGCTTATTGGGAAGCTCTGGCTTCTGGCTTTAAGATGATTGAAGTTGATGGTGACCATCTTGTGGAAACAAGCCCAGATGGGTCAAAAAGAGTGATCCAATCTCTACCACCACGCAAGCACGTCAAGAAAGGAACTAAAATCGTCTTAGAGTAAAACAGACCTAATAGACCTCTTGCATAACTGATCTTTTTCGTTAAAAATGACCATTTTGTGATCTTTCGATTTTATCGCTCGCCCCTATGGGACGTCCCGCATATGCGGGCTCGCTCAAATTCGAAATCTCATCAAAATTGCCTATTTTTTCCGAAAAACCTGAGTTACGCAAGAGCTCTAATCTTTCTGGTGGTCGACGAAGTGGCTCTTTGTGAGGGGCTCTTCGCTGAGGTGCTTAGCCTTGTGGGCGGCGAAGATGGCCGCTAGGATGAGAGAGCAGAGGACTAGGCAGATCGCTGTGGACCAGAGGATTAGATGAATGTCACTCCTGACGAGGATGGTCGCGATAACAGAGGTCACAATCCAGCCAAATGACATGATCGACTGCGAAAGGCCCATCACTTTGCCTTGTACGTCTGGAGGGGCCGCCATCGAGGTGAGATTCATCGTATTGCACATGGTGAAGGCCGCAAAGATCGCTCCTGCTGTAAGGACTAAATTAAAGAGAATAAACCAGGGAATAAAGATATTCGCAGCAAGACATACAGTAATCAAAATTGAACCTATCACCGCAATCGATACCGAGTGCAGTCTTTTCAATAGAAGGTTGTTTAAAATAGAGCTTCCGAGTGTCCAGGTAATTCCAAAGATCGTCATCCATGTAGTCGTTGAGAAAGGGGTAGCACGAAACGCTTCGATCGCATAGGCAGGGTACCATTGAATCATCATCCCCCATCCAATGACCCAGAAAAAGTAGGCGACAAATAGAGTGCGGACCTTCTTAAGTACAAGAGCTTCCCCTATGTTTTTAATCCCTTTTAAGAGATCAAATTTCACTTGTGACTGGCTAGTGCAGCTCTCGTCGTAGAAAAATTTCACGGCAAGGAAACTTAAAAAGGAAAAGAGGGCTGTAACCAAAAAAACCACCATCGGGCCGTGCTTACCCAAGAGTGCAGGATCTGATACATATCCAGAAATTACCATGGCGAATATCCAACTAAGTCCAAATAGGGTCGTTACGTGAGAAAAGTTGCGTGCACGCGAATGTTCATCGGGGCTTAAGTCAGCAATCGCTGCAAGACATACGCTTAAGTTTCCGGCAAAAAAACCGGTTACAAGGCGGCTTAAAATGAGTAGAGTCAAACTGTTGATCGAGAGGGCCATTCCTGAAACGATATAACCAAGAGTCACCGCTAAAATCGTGAGATAAAGGGCCTTTTTCCGTCCAAAATGGTCGGCAAAATCGCCGATGAGGGGGGCTCCAAAAAGTTGTGTAAGGGGAAAGACACCAAAAGTAATCGCAAGGAAAAAATTCCTCGTCGCATCAGATGTAGAACGGGGCAAGAGGTGGAAATGGGTATCGAGAAAAACCGTGGGGATCATGTTAAAAATCACTCCGAAACCGAAGTTATCCATGAAGATAACAAAGAAAATAGGAAAGAGTGCTTTCTTAAATTTATCCATAATTAAAGGCTTAAACAAATCCCTTAATTATCAGCCAGCATTTTCTCAAATTCCTTTTCGGTCAAAACTTTGACCCCCAATTTGATGGCTTTATCATACTTAGAGCCAGGCGACTCACCCGCGACGACAAAATCGGTTTGTGCACTCACCGATCCAGCAACTTTGCCGCCTCGCTCCTTAATTAAAGCTCCAGCTTCACTTCGGGTAAAATGGCCCAGAGATCCGGTTAGAACAAACGTCTTACCTCCGAAGGCGTGGGTCATTTTCTTCTTCTTGGGGCCTTTGGGATGGATTCCAAGATGGAGTAAGTGATTGATTTCATCGATGTTGGACTTATCTTCAAGAAAGTCGAGGATCGATTCGGTCACGATCGGGCCGATCCCTTCGATTTCCATGAGATCTTCTTCGGACAAATTCACAAACCTACCAACATCACTTGCATAGTCTGCAATCAGCTCTGCTGTCTGTTTACCGACGTGTTTGATTCCCAAAGCAAAGATGAATCGGTCAAGGGTCGTATCCTTGGATTTTTCAATACTGTCTAATAAATTATCGACCGACTTCTCTTTAAATCCTTCAATTTGAGAGAGGTTTTCAGCATTCAATCGATAGATGTCGGAAAAATTAGTAATGAATCCAGCACTAGCTAGCTTTTCAACTACTTTCTCTCCCATATGATCGATATCCATGGCATCTTTAGCAGCAAAAAAGATGATCTTCCTGAGATTTTTAGATTTACATTCGGGGTTTAGACATCTTACGGCGACCTGACCGGTTTCGTGAACTACTGCTTCTCCACAGCTGGGGCACTTATGAGGCATTTGCCATTTAGCAGCCTCTTTTTTCCTCTTGGTTAGATCGACCGAAACTACTTTGGGGATCACATCGCCCCCTTTCTCGATCACCACGGTATCACCCACGCGGATGTCCTTTCTGTCGATCTCATCTTGGTTATGCAATGTCGCCCGAGAAATCGTGCTTCCCGCTAATTTCACCGGTTTCAATTCAGCCACAGGGGTTAAAACGCCCGTCCTGCCCACTTGAACAGTAATCTCTTCTATGACCGTCTGCGCCTGCTCAGGTGCAAACTTGTAGGCAATAGCCCAGCGGGGGCACTTTCCTGTCATGCCGATATGTTTACGTTCTTTGAGTTCATTGAGTTTAACTACAATTCCATCAATTTCAAAGGGAAGAGAGCGCCGTTTCTTTTCGATGGTTTGAGCAAATTCCAAAATTTCATCTGTAGAACGACACACTTTGAAAAATTCCTTGGGGGCCACAGGAAATCCATTTTCGGCTAAAAAGGAGGCAATCTGAGACTGTTTGGTTACGTTAGCCCCTTCTGCGATGTCGTAGAGAAAAATGTCGAGATGGCGCCTTTCTGCCTCTTTTGCATCGAGAAGTTTTAATGATCCTGCCGCCGCATTGCGGGGATTGGCATAAACCTCTTCCCCCGCCTCTTCTTTTGCTTGATTGAGCTTTTGAAAGACGATGAGCGGCATATAGACCTCGCCCCTTAACTCAAGGACCTCAGGAAGATTTTTTCCTTTAAGAACATGAGGAAGTGACTTGATGGTCTTGATATTTTCAGTCACATCTTCCCCCTTGCGGCCATCACCGCGGGTCACTCCCCTCACCAATTTTCCGTGTTCATATCTCAGACTCATTGCTACCCCATCGATTTTCAATTCGACGGTAAATTCCATGTCAGCTCTCTCAAGGAACTTCTGCATCCGGTGAATAAACTCGGTCAATTCCTCACCAGAGTAGCTATTCATCAAAGAAAGCATCGGGGTAGTGTGTTCAATTTGGGCAAACTTTGATTTGAGGGGAGCATCCCCCGTAACTCTTTGTGTGGGAGAATCCTCCAACACCCAATCGGGGTGCTCGTTTTCGATCGCTTCAATTCTCTTGATTAACTGGTCGTATTCGTAATCGGAGATTTCGGGCTTGGCTTCAATAAAGTAGAGCTGATCGTGCCGAAGGGCCTCTTGAACTAACTTTTTATATTCGCTTTTTGTGCTCATTCAATGCTACCGAGAAAAATACCGTAGCTAATGAGGGCATCCGCATGGAAAAACCTTGTCCATCAGGAAGTATCTCTACTTGGGTATTAACCCTTCCTGAGCCTCCATATCTTACTTCATCTGAATTGAAGACTTCTTTGATTTCCTTGACGTGGGGCAATTTAATGATGTACTCATCAAACTCAGACTTTGTGAAGTTATGTACGCAAACTAACGTTTCTTCGATGCCTCTCCTCAAATAGCTAATCACAGAATGATCATAATCGTTGTAGTCAATCCATTCAAATCCTTTCTTATCAAAATCAATCTGCCATAAGGCAGGGTGATTTAAATAAAAATGGTTGGCATCTTTAACGAAATTGAAGAGCTGACTGTGGGAGAGGTGATCCAATAAATGCCAATGAATTTGCCCTTTGACACACCATTCTGCTCTTTGTGCAATTTCACACCCCATGAAAAATAGCGTTTTCCCTGGATGAGAAAGAGCAGCTGCGTAATAGAGACGTACTTGATTAAACTTCTCCCTATCATCTAGAGGCATCTTTTCAAGGAGAGATTTTTTAAGGTGGACCACTTCATCGTGTGAAATGGGGAGAATGTACCTTTCTTGAAACGCACGGTGAAAGCCGCCTGTTAACTCATCCATATGGAATTTGCGATAGATCGGATCTAGGCCGATGAATTTTAACGTATCATTCATCCATCCTAAGTTCCATTTGAGATCAAACCCCATTCCGCCCCACTCGACCGGCTTTGTCATCCCCTGCCTAATCGATGCATCTTCAGCGATTGTGATCACCCCTGGAAACCTTTCATGGATGGCTAAATTTAACTCTTTTAAGAAGGCAATTGCGGCAAGATTTTCATCACCTCCCGACTCGTTGGGATGCCAATTTCCATCGTACCTGCCGTAATTTAAGTACATCATCGATTGCACAGCATCAACACGAATCCCATCGATGTGCATTTGATCAATCCAAAAGAGAGCTGAACCCATCAAGAAATTACAGACTCGCTTGTCTTGGTAGTTAAAAATCAATGAATTCCATTGAGGGTGTCTACCCATCACATCACAATCGACCTCGAAAAGAGGTCTACCATCAAACCTAGCAAGGGCGTAATCGTCAGAGGGAAAATGTCCAGGCGCCCAATCAAGAATCACTCCAATATCGTGCATATGTAAATGATCGACAAAACTCTGAAAATCTTCCAGCGTTCCATAGCGGCTTGTGGGTGCATAGTAGCCTGTGACTTGATAACCCCATGATTCATCGAGCGGGTGCTAAGTACTGGGAAGTA
>JAJZEO010000095.1 GCA_021847505.1 bacterium | reverse complement strand
GCTACAGCGGCAATCTTTAAACAATCACTCCTCGCTAAGGGAATACCCTTAGCTTCGTCGTGATCGTTTAAATTTTGCTCGCTTCGCTAGCGCCTATGAGGGAAATAAGTAGCCAACCGGGTTTTAATAAAGCTAAAAATAAAATAACATAACCAGCTTTAGGCAGATAGATACGCTCGTTATAGCAAGTTAGCTAGAAGATGCTGGTGCCACTTAGGCGTCATTGCCTCCCTTCCGAAGGAGGCAATAGGGGGGACCCGCCAAAAAACGCCTAAGGCATTTCTGGTGGCCCCCCCCCTCTGATTTTTTTTCACTTAAGCGAAGCGAAGTAGGGAAAAAGTCAGCACAACATGATCCCTCAAACTGCCCTTCTTATGGAGAAGTCCTCATCATTGTATCCCAGAAGTCGCTAATATGGAGTAGGTACCAGTCGTAGTTCGTAAAGTAATGTAATTTATAGAAAAGTTCATAGAGGAACGCAAACTCGTAATAATAATCACCTGGGTATCCAAGAGGTGAAGTGGGTGTGCCCCCGTTAATGGATGAGCAAGCAAGGACTGTTTTTACCCCTCCGTAGGCGATCGAGAAGGAATTACTTGGAGTGGGCGAAGAGATCGTAGCCCATCCGGATAGGGTGAGGTTTCTGGAAACATCGAATAGAATACCCCCATTGCTACTTGAAGAGGTAATATAAGCTTCGTTTAGATCGCAAATCCCGATCATGGTGCAATCTCTACCTACTGTTCCTATAATGGTTCCCTGAGCCGTATTAAAATAAACGTCAGATGATGCGGTACTTCCTGTGGACATAAATAGGTCCCTTCCCGCGTTAAAAGTTACATTACCCGTTCCGAGTGTTTGGAGACCTGCCTGGGTATAGGTACCTGATCCACCCCCTACAAGGGCAATATCTTGTTGGGCATTCATAGTAATATTTCCATTGCCTTCCACCAAAGCTAGGGCATAGACATCAACGCCCCCCGATCCACCAGAGAAAATAATGTTTCCAGGAGCCGATTGCCCGCCAACGACAATATTTCCATTGCCTGTCATATAAAGTCTTGCTGCCGCATTGGAACTACTACCAGTACCTCCGTAGAAGGCAAATAGCGAAGTGCCACTTGAGGCATCCAAAGCGATAGTTCCTGAAGAAGCCTTAATTTCAGCATTAGCAAGTGAGGCATTTCCTCCGAAAAGGGTAAGATTTCTACCCACCATTCCTGAAACACCATTGTATCCATACACATAAACACGGTTCAAAATACCATTTCCACCATTGAAGGTCACATCTCTACCCGATGAAAAGTTTACAGTCGTCCCTTCAAAATAGGCTGAAGCCGCTGTTGAATTAGAGTCACCCCCTGACAATACAAGGTCTTCCCCCGCTGAAACAGTGACAGTTCCATGATTTCCTAATGAGGCAATATTTGAGGTATTTCCTGAACCCCCTGTACCGCCGTAAAGCTCAACCGTAGAAGCGCTAACATTGACAGGAATAGCGTTCCCCCCTGTAGAAATAATGCGGGCATTGTTGCTACTACCATTGCTTCCCCCTGTCATAGTGAGAGTTCCATCAATATCAATATTGATCGTAGAAGCACCCGAGAGATTTCCAATATAAGCATCGTTTCCAGATGAGCAATAACCGGCGATAATAGATAAATTTTCAAAGGGTGTATTTTGTCCCATGTTCACCGCAGTCCCTCGGATATAGGCTGAGGTACAGTCACCCCCTTGTAGAAATAGATCCCCTTTCCCTGCCTTAGTTCCATCAATATTAACTACCGTTCCCAAAACCGTCGCATTCGCACCTGCCGCTGATCCCCCAAGAACATTCATGTATGTGTTAAAAATAGTTGTATTGGTCCCCAATGATGTATTTAAATGAGCATAAGCATTCTCTGCAGATCCTCCATAAATCGTGATCGCTGTCGAGGCATTTGAAGAAATTCCCCCCGTAGTTAAATTCACTCCTGAAGGGATCGTTTGTGAACCGTCTGTCGATCCAATCGTGATGAGGGGAGCTTGTAAACTCACCACAGTGTTCGACGCTGATGACGTTCCCGTCATTGTTAATAGATAATTTAGCTGCAACAAGTAATCTGCTTGAAGAGACAATCTATTTCCCGATGACCAGCTTATATTGTCTAATTGATTAAGAGTTCCCGTAATACTTGAGCCGTCGGCAATGATCGATACATTCGCATTGGCCAAAGTATTTTGCAGGCCTGTCGTTGTTACCGTCGAGGTGATATTTGCCGGTGAATAGCTGGTTGGCGCGTAGTAACTTCCATAATTGGCTGATCCACCGACGTCCACAGCCGAGGAGGTTAAGGTTAAGGTCCCATCCGATCCTGTTGAGCCTCCACTTAAGCCCGTTGTTGCATTGTAGCCTAAGTAACCCGGGGTAGTGATTGAAACATTTCCCCCATTTCCTGAGCCTGCACCATTAGAAGTAATCGTCCCAATCTGGATAATCGAATCATCAGCCCACATAGTGATGTTGCCTCCGTTTCCAGAAGAGGTCGCACTTGCAAAAATCGATGTGGTGCCATCAATATAGATATTGTTAGTTCCATAAGTATTCTCATCACCAATAGTGATCGTTCCTCCACCATTGGCTCCATTGACGTTAATCGATGCAGAATTCTCTAAGGCAATCGTTTTTCCGATGATCGTTACAGGAGGCGCCTGGGCCGCTAAAGAAGTTCTTCCAATTGATCCTGTCACTGTCACGGCTCCATTTTCAGATCCTTTTGGATCAGCGAGCAAAAACACCTGTCCCGCTGTAGAACTACAACAAGTACAATCGACAACCCCTGACATATTGATAGCATACGTGTAAGCATTTCCATCAGCCACTAATATCACTGATTCCCCTGTTGCGGTTCCCGACATGCTGATTCCAGTTCCAGTTCCTGTCCCGGCAGTGGCATTGATATATACCCTTTGACTTGAAGAAGGCTGCAGTAATACGCTTGTACCTGCGGCTTGAGAAACTGCCCCACTGGCGATAAGAGTGCCCGCGTTGACAATCCTATAACCAATGATGGTCACATCACCATTAAGAGCATTAATGGTTCCATTGATGGTGATTGTCCCTGAAGAACTTGACCCACTAAATAGCATCGAGTTGGTAGGATCAAAACTATCCACATAATCCAAAGTCGTAGCAATAAATGCATTGGTCATAATTGTCCCTGTGGGCCCAATGACAATTCCATTATCATTATATAGGTAGATCGTCCCTGAACCATTTCCAATAATCGATCCATCAATTTGGGAGATTGAAGTACCAGTCACATTGTTCCAAACATAGTAGTCTGAATTAGATCCATTACGAGAATAAGTAACAGTTTGTCCTTGAGAGACCGAATAGCTAGACCAATCAATCACCGTGATATCAGCCGTGACATTGCATCCTAACTCATTTGAATTAGAGCCTGTTCCGGTAAAGGTTGCCCCTCCAGTCTGAACAGTGGGATTTTGCGGCAATGCCAAAAGAAACAGGGGTTGGAGTAATATCCAAGAACAAATCGATTTAATTTTCATAATTAACATCTACTTTATTTTTCTGATCTTATTAACCTAATTATCTTACTTAATTATTAATTTAAAGGTTATTTAAAATGAAATGGGTCAACCGTACTGATAATCAACTGATTGGAAAAAAGAAATATTAGCGAATTAATTAACCACCCGTTCGCTAAAGCTCACTAGAGATCACAGAGCCCACAGAGAAAAAAAGAAAATTGCGTTCTCCCTCTGTGAGCTCTGTGATCTCTAGTGAGCTTTAGCGAACGGGTGGTAAAAAAACATCTGTTAGCCGCCGAAGAGACGGGTGATGTCATGATAAGTGGTGTAGAGAAAAACAGCGACGAGCATGACAAAGAAGGGCAAGAGAATCAACTCGAGTGTCTTTTCCGAAATGCGCCGTCTAGTCGCCCACTCCCAGAGTGTCAGACAGATACGTCCTCCGTCGAGAACAGGGATCGGTAGCAAGTTAAAAATTCCCAAGTTGAGGGAAATGAGACCCATCCAAAAGAGCACTTCCTTAATTCCTAAGCTCCAACCATCATGCATCACTTTGAATATTCCCACAGGACCAGAGAGCCACTTGGGTGATAAAGCTCCTGTAGCGAGTGAACTAAGTGTACGCCAAGTTCCTGCGGCACTTTCTTCTAGCATGATCCAAGGATTGGGATTGTAGACAACCATTTGACTTGAAAGATATGACCCTAGAAAAATGAATTCTGAGTGATCTAGATCAAGTCTTTCTCGGACTTCTTTTGTTGTTTGGGGCTCAGGGACTCCCGCATTTCTATAAAAAGTACTAAAAGTCACAGGCATGATGGGACCAATCAACTCGTAATCTCCCATTTTGCGTACCATCTCTCTCGTCCCAATTTGCGAAGCAAGCTTTTGCACTTCTTGCCATTGAACACTCTCTCTAAATCGCTGATCCTGATCATTCCAAGTCATTTCACTTTCATCTTGCAAAGTCCGCTTCTTAACGATCAAATAGACATCTCTTTTGGCAAGGGCCTTGAAGATCTCAAGCCCGCTATCGACAGGCATATCCCCTACGGCGAGAATTTGATCCCCTTCATAAAGGGGTGAATATTCTTCACTAATTCCAAGTAGCTTCTGCCCTGCTTTAATTAAATCGTCATCAATAAAAGAGAATTCTTTCTTAACAAAGCCATACTGATCAACCTGGTAAGGAATAAAACCAAGCTCATTGACCTCTTCTCTCTCACCGATAGCATGCCGCCAATCAGTAAACTCTCCCATTTCATTCTTTGAAAGTTCAAGGTCAGCTATAGGTACGCGAGGTACGCGCATAACTTTTAACTCGTCGTCTTGCCTAACTGTCAAAATGACTGAGCGTTGGTTGATGATTTGGCGGAGTTGTTCAGTTGAAAAGACAATTTCTCCATTGGCCCAAACAATTCTGTCCCCCTCTTCAATACCCGAATCGAACATCGGTGAAGAGTGGCCAAGAGTTGGATCAAAGCCCTTAAAATAGAGTATCGAAGCAGGCGAAGTGACTCCAATGGTCTTTAAGTCCTTCATGTCGTGCTGACGATGATAGGGAGCCAAGTGATAATCGTAAGGGGTTTCATCCCCTGTGTAATAATTGATTTTTTCCCCAGAAATTTGGATCATTTGATTCTTCAAAATTCCGTGATAGATCAAGTCCTGGAAGCCGTGAAAGGGATGCCCGTTGTATTTTTCAATAGTATCCCCGGACTTAACACCTAATTGACAAAGCTCTGATTGGGGATCGACAGATCCGATAATTTTTGTATATTGTTCAAAAGGCTTTAACCGGCCTCCCATTGACCAAACCATAGTGAACGCAATAAACGCAAAGGCAATATTGACGAGAGGTCCAGCAAGAAGCACTTTGATCCTCGCCCAAGGTGTCTTTGAGAAAAAGCCCCCCTGAACGTCGTACATCGACTTGCCACTTTTTTCATCGCCCCCTTTAAACAGAACATACCCCCCAAGAGGAATCAGGCAAATCTGCCACTTCACTCCGCGGTATTGCCAAAAATAGAGGGGCTTTCCAAAACCTATACTGAAAACTTCAACATCGATCCCTTGTCTTCTTGCCACCCAAAAATGGCCAAGTTCATGGATAAGTACGAGAAATCCAAATCCCAATAAGGCCAAAAAAATGTATATCACGTTGACGCTCATTATATTAATCCTCTAGCGATCTCTCTTGCTTTTCGATCGACTTCTAAAATTTCCTCTAAGCTTGGATAAGTTATCGTATCATGAGACTGCATTAATCTCTCTAATAAGTGTGCAATCTGGGGCCATTTTACCTCACCTCTGCAAAAACGCTCAACAATGACCTCATTAGCCGCATTCATAAAGCAAGGAAGGGTTCCCCCCTCTTTAATGGCTTCATAAGCAAGGGCAAGGCAACGAAATTTTTCTACATCTGGAGCATAAAATTCAAATTTTCCACATGCGACAAAATCAAAACTTTTCTCACTCCTAGGAAATCGGTGCGGATAGGTTAAGGCGTATTGAATCGGTTTTTCCATACTATTTGTAGCAATCTGTGCCTTGATCGATCCGTCGACAAATTCTACCATGCTGTGGATGGCGCTCTGTGGGTGAATGAGCACCTGAATATCCGCTACAGGAACGTCAAACAACCAATGTGCCTCAATCACCTCTAATCCTTTATTCATAAGAGTCGAGCAATCAATGCTAACCTTTTCCCCCATTTTCCAAGTGGGGTGCTTGGAGGCATCTTTACTCGTTACTTGTTCAAGAACACTCATTTCATGACGAAGAAAGGGCCCCCCTGATGCAGTAAGGATTAACTTTCTGACGCTCTCTTTTGACTCCCCTACCAAACACTGGAAAATCGCTGTATGTTCGCTATCAATCGGGAGAATAGAGACATTTTTCTCTTTTGCAAGTTTTGTGATGACTTCGCCCCCAGCAACTAACACCTCTTTATTTGCTAAACCGATTGTTTTTCCTGTCTCAATAGCAGCAAAGGTTGGTACAAGACCGATCGATCCTACCATTCCCATGAGGGCAAAGTCACATCCCTCCATACGAGCCACTTGTTCTAACCCAGAAAGGCCTGTCACAACCTCGACATGCCCCTGTCTTAGTCTGCTTTGCAATTCCGCTGCTGCCTCTTTCTCATAGACACAGACAATTCGTGGTGAGAATTCATAGATTTGAGCTTCGAGAAGATCGATATTTGAATGGGCACATAAAGCCACCACTTCCACCTGGCCATTCAGATGCCGCACAACGTTGAGGGTTTGGCGCCCGATCGATCCTGTGGATCCAAATAATGCTAATTTCATCGGCTCACCCAAGTTCGTTTTCCGCTTGGAGCTTAACAGCATTTCTTTGAAAAGTCAATCTTCTTACCCGACTATATGCGGCGCCACAAATCCAAATGAGAAAGAAAATAGTTGTCACAAGCCCAGCCGTAGAAAGTGGGGTTTGATATTGACTAAGAAAATGACGAGAAAGAGCTACAGCGATATTTGAGGTAACTATCCCTATGATTACGCTCGAAAGGACGATCATTTTAAGAGAATGAAAGAACAATCTAGAGATAATCACGGGAACAATTAAGAGTGCAAGAACAAGAACCACCCCTACCACCTGCATAGAGACGATCACCGTGATTGAAGTAAGTAGGACAATCAAATAATTGACGAGCTTTTCAGAAATCCCTGCAATCGAAGAAAACTGCCCATCAAAAGAAGAAAATAGCAGAATCCGCCAAAATAGCCCCACCAATATGAAGACAAATAGCCCAAGGATCATGATGAAGTTCAAATCCCCCTTCGTGATCATATCTATATTTCCGGTGATCACGTCCGTGCCAATGTGACTACTACGTGTAAATATTGTTGCCAAAATGATTCCCACAGCAAAGAGAAATGAAAACACAAGCCCAATACTCACATCTCTTTGTATAAGAAATTTATTTGAAAAAAGTTCGATGAGAGCCATTGTTAAAAAGCTCGTAATCACGCTGGCACTCAATAAATAAAATGGATTAATTCCCCCTTCCATCAAGCTTATCTTAGCACCCGTCAGATAAAAGCTTGCGATCACCACTGCCATAACGCCCACAAGAGTTGTATGTGTGATAGCATTGGCCACCATTGCCATTTTCCTGACCACAAGAAAAACCCCTAATAAAGCACAGATCGCAGAAACAAGCGAAAGGGCAATTAGCTGGATCTCATCCGATTCTAATGCAACCTTGCCTTGCAGAAGAGCCGGAATTCTTGAAAAGAACACGACAAAAAATTGGAAGAACGATTTTCCCCAATAAATAGGCATGACTTCAGACCTCCTCTTCGATTAGCGGGATGATTTGATCATGAGGATCCTTTTTAGGATTACCTAATCGAAAGGTGAGCTCCCTTTCAATGTCGGGTGTCAGAATGTGTTCCATTTCTTCAGCGCTGTGGTGAACCTCTGATGCATTCACACCAAGCTCATTGAATAAGTATAATTCCCATAACCTATGCAATCGAACAATCTTTTTTGCCCTGAGGGCCCCGGCTTCAGACAAAGCAAATCTTCCCCCTTCATAACTAAGATGACCGCGTAGGTAAAGGCGGAAAAGAGGCCGTATGCTCCGCCTTATAGAAATCCCCAAAGACTCGGTTAACTCGCTGAACCTCATTGGTCTTTCTTCTTTTAACATCCGTTTTAGAATGTTCTCTGCAGTACAAACCACTCTAAAACGATTGCGGCGCAATGTTCGCCAGATAAATCCTTTCTTTTTAGCAAAGAGCATGATCACTACAGAAAAGAGGACCGCAGTAATTAAGATCATCGGACCTGTAGGGAACGTGACGCGAAAATCAGTTAGGCTCTCTCTCAAGGTCTCAGAAAGAACATTTGAGGCAATATTTCCAAGCATTCCAGAGAGAACACCGAAGATCCCTGCAGCTATCAACACATGCGAAAACCGCTTTACTACCATTTTTGCTGCCGCCGCTGGGGCAATCAACATCCCTGCCATCATCAACACACCGACAGAACGGATACCGATAACAATTGATGCGATCAAGAGGGTACGAATAAGCACCCCTACAACGAGCGTATTCATTTTAGAGGTAGTCGCATACTCGCGATCAAAAGAGAGCACCACAATTGAAGGATAGAAGGAAAAGAGGGTCAAGAGCAGAACAACTGTCAATATAGCATAGATGATCACATTCGATGAGGTGATCGTCGCTGCCTGACCATAGAGAAACATTTGGACTTTTTGCGACCAGAGGGGCTGGGTAAATTGCAATCGTGAAGCCAGTAATACACCGAGACCAAGAAATGTGGACAGGACAAAACAAAGGGCGCTATCAGGAGAGACTTTGAAGTTTTTTTCCATCATCAAGATGAGCATTAACCCTACCATGGCTGAAATAAAAGCCCCCATCATGACAAAAATTGGAAACAGCCAAGGTGACGCAGTAAAAAGATCAGCGCCAAAATAAATCATTAGGGCAATACCCAAATAGGTTGTATGAGAAATCGCTTCTCCCAAGAGGGCTCGCCTACGAACCACCATCAACACCCCAACGATCGAGGCGGATAAACACATCAACATAGTGGCCCACATTGGCGCGGCAAGGATAGGGTCTGTGAAAAAACTGAGGATCTTTTCCCACATACACTACACACCCTGTTTTTTTGAATCGGTCAACTTTAAGGCCTCTTCCAAGATAGAGACTTGATCTCCAAAGGTTTTTGAAAAATTATCATAATGAAAAACCGTTTCGGTAGGACCTGCAGCGACTAAGTGAATATTGAGCATCACTAAATAAGAAAAGTAGGCCTTAATTTGCGTTAAATCATGATGGACTACAACGACCGTCTTCCCTTCTTTTGTGAGAGCCGTAAAAATATCAAATAAGAGCCTCTCAGTGGTGATATCAATAGCTGCAAATGGCTCGTCAAGAAGATAGATATCAGCCTCTTGCAATAGAGCTCTGGCCACAAAGAGTCTCCTTTGTTGCCCCCCTGAAAGTTCACCAATTTGTCTATGAGCATATGGGAGAATACCCAATTGATCGAGGGTTTCCATCACTTTTTTTCGATCTTGTCGGGTAGGTCTTTTCCAAAGCCCCAATTTTCCGATTAAACCCATTAGTGCTACTTCATAGACTGTGATAGGAAAGTCCCAATCTACTTCGTTTCTTTGCCCTACATAGGCGATCTTATTCTTACTCCCTTTGATCTTCACACTACCAGATAAAGGCTCGATTAAACCAACAATGATTTTGATCAGGGTGCTTTTTCCTGCCCCGTTAGGCCCAATCACTCCGATCATTTGTCCTTCCGGTAGAAGGCAAGAAACATTCCAGAGAACAGGTTTCTTATCGTAAGCTGCATTTAAATCGACTATTTCGATCATATACTCCTTCCATTTGAAAGTTAGGGGATTTTCATCGTCGGCATCCCCGAATTTTAACCCCGCTCCATCGCCCCTGTTTATCAAACAGGAGGCTGCTTCGCGGTCGGCTGGCGCCTGCTTAAACTTCGTGACGCCGCCTTCGAAAATCTCCCAACTTTCAAACGTCAGGAGTATATCTGTGGCCTTGCTTTTGGATCGTCTTCATATTTTAAGTTTAACTCAATGACTTTAGCATTATGCTCCATCATCTCTATATAAGAACCCTTCCCCATAGTGTCACCAAATAATTCCTCTTTAGCCAGAGCGACATATTGTCCCGATCGCCTACAAGCATCGACCACCTTGAGTAGTGAGTCGCGGCTTAGGTTTTTCTCTGCAAAGATCACCTTGACATTGTAGTTGATTACATAGTCGACAACTCGCTTAATTTCGCTTGAACTGATCTGTTCTTCCGGAGCCAGTCCTTGAATAGCAATTACCCGACTTTTCCATTCACCCTCTTTTGCCAAGTATTGCTTTGCAAAATAATTGAACGCATCATGACTTGTTACCAAACGCCGCCTTGCCGCTGGAATTGACTGCATACGTGCCTTTATCTCCTCATTGATGAGCTTGTACTTCACTCGGACTGCTTCTGCTCTCTCTCGATAAAGTTCCGCATTTTTAGGGTCAATCTTGCTAAGTGCCGCTTGAATGGGGAATGTCGTTAATGACCAAAGCTCCACATCCATCCAAATATGCGGATCGGGACTTCCATCGACAATAATGATCTCATTATTGGGGATTCTTTCTGACACAAAGACAACATTTTTGTGTTCGCCCAATACCCGTTGCATACTTCGACTATGTTCAAGAGATAGACCATTAGCAAAAACAAGATCAGCGTGGGAAATTTTGTCGTGGTCCCCTTTGACAATTTCATACGAATGGGGATCTATATCTGGCCCCATCAATGAAATTACTGAGATGTGATCTCCCCCTATTTGTCTTACCGTATCAGCAATGAGCGGTGTTGTGGCGCACACCTTTACTTGTCCAAAGCTTTTCATCCAACGAGACAGCTCATCTTCCCCGTTTTCTCCCCCCTTTTTAACCGCGCAAGAGGTGAAAAAGAAGGTGAAGCAAGAGGCGAAGATTAAACCAAAGCAGACGACGAGTAGTTTTCTAAGTGTTGCCATGTGTAAATCCCTTGTGAACACCCTGAACTAAAATGCACACTGATTGCATAATTTCCCATTTTTCTAATCTCGATCGCAACAACCTTCTCATCGACTACCCCTTCCCCTTTGCATCTGGCACAAGGGCATCTTTTTTGAATTTCTGAAAACTTGTACCGATAGGAGTTGCCCCCACACGATAACTCAAGAAATTCATCGTTATGAAAGATTTTTTCGATCTTACTAATTACCCCACGATCATCGCATATCTTTGACCTTATCTCAATCCCAATTTCCTCCAAAATCTCAGAAATAGCACCAGGATTACGATTCTCAAATATAGAAGATCCTTCATCTAGAGAGTCACAAATTTCTTCATCTAAAGGAACCATTCCTAAAAAATTCACCGCAAACTCTTCGGCCAATTTTTTCCCTCTCCCCTGCCCAAAAGGATATTGCCGAAGATGGGTTAATCGGTCCTCAAAGTAACTCATATTTTCAATTAACCCCAAAATAGGCACATTCATTCTTTGGAACATCTCTATGGATTTTTTTACATCAATAATTGAAGCCTTGGAAGGGGTTGTAATCACCACTGCACCTGTCAAAGAAACCATTTGCATCAAAGTCAATTGTATATCACCTGTTCCCGGCGGCAAGTCAATCAGGACTACTTCAACATCTCCCCAATCGACATCTTCTACAAATTTTTTAATCGTCGCATTTGCAATCGGCGCACGCACCATCATTGCTTCTCTCCCCTGGGTAAAGTGGGAAAGGGAGACTACTTTGATTCCCTGCGATAACGCTGGGATAATTCTCCCCGCTTCACTGACCTTCAAAGGTATTTCTGGAGGCAACATTAAAGACAAGGAAGGCCCATACAAATCAGCATCAATAATCCCCACCTTCAATGAAAATCTTCTTAAGACATGCGCCAAAAGTACCGTCAATGAAGATTTACCTACTCCCCCCTTGCCGGAACCAAGAGCAATTGTTTTAATAACTCGTTCTTTTTTTTTGTTAAATACATGCATATAATTTGATTTGTTTAATAATTTAAATAACTTGCGATTTAGCAACAAGTTGACTACTATTTAATCTAACACATTTTGAACCTTTTTTTGAAAAAAAACTTGTTAATATTGTTTTTTTGTTCGACAATACTAAATTGTTATTCACAATTACATAATGGGAGGAAGCTCGATGGACAATAAAGATAAAACAAACCCTACCCCATCTAATTTAAGATCTCTTGAGGATATTGAAGATGTCATAACTCGAGCGATTAAGAAAGTCGGTGGTAAAAAAGAAAATGATTTATGCAAATATCTTCCCATGACAAGTGGCGGATATATGCACCACTTCACATTGCGAAAAATGAAATTAAAGCAACCATTTGAATTAGCGAAACTAATTGAAAAACATATTATTACGAATAAAGATCCCGATGTTGTTACCCCGAAACCACGCGCAGCAAGAGGCTCAAGAAAGCGCAGAGACCAGATCACGTTCACTAAAGGACAATTAGAAAGACTTTTAAATATGGCCCGCTTGACAGGTGATAAAGAAATGCTTTCTGTGTTGAGCCCCAAGAAATCACTAGCAGCCTGTAAAAGAGATTTGATTCAATCCATTCGTCAGGGTGTCGTGGATCAGACACTTTGGAATTCTTATGTTGAAGCTGCAACAAGCCTTTCACACAGCCATGAAGATCTTATGAGAGAATTGGCTGAAATAGGAAATTTTGGAGACAATATTTAAAATTAGATTTAAATGCTTAAATCTTTAAAGGCACACTTTCCAAAAGTGTGCCTTTTTTTATTTAAACTCTCTCTAACTGGGTTGAGGTGGGATTTTCCCCTTGTTTTTTAATGAATCTACATTATAATGTCTCATGATTCTGGGTGAGGATTATCGTAGCCCAAAAAATATTCGAAAAAGGACTAAAATCTATGTCGCAAACTAAAAAACAAGAACCTCCAAAGGAATTTGGAAAGCTAAGATCGTTTTTCTGGCCGGTTTATTCGTACGAATTGAAAAAATTGATTCCGATGCTGCTCCTTTTCTTTTTTATTCTATTTAACTACACCGTCTTAAGAGACACAAAAGATACTCTGATCGTTACCGCCCCAGGATCTGGTGCTGAAGCGATCCCCTTCTTGAAGGTGTATGGCGTGCTTCCAGCAGCTATTCTCTTCATGCTCATTTACGCAAAAATGAGTAACGTTCTATCAAAACAAAAATTATTCTTTTCAACAGTTACCCCATTCATCCTCTTTTTTGGATTCTTTGCTGCAATCCTCTACCCCCTTCGCGAAAGCCTTCAACCCACTGAATTCTGTAATTGGCTGCAAGCTACTTTACCAAACGGGTT
>JAJZEO010000057.1 GCA_021847505.1 bacterium | reverse complement strand
GCATGAAGGCATCGCAACAGAATACGATGAAGCCGGAAATAAACTCTCCACGACTCCTTATGTAAACGGTGAAAAAGATGGCGAAGCCACTCTTTTCAGTCCCAAGGGGCAGATCGTGATGAAAGTTCAGTTCAAACAGGGCAAAAAAGAAGGCCCTGCCTTTGAGTACTTCCCCGATGGCAAACTGCTTTTAGAAACCTGCCATGTTGCCGATGAACGTCACGGAGAAGAAAAAACCTACCATCAAAATGGTCAGCTCGCCAGTAAGGCGATCTATGCAAGCGGTAAGCTCCAAGGTCTTAGCCAAAACTGGAATGACAAAGGTATCCTCGTCTTTGAAGGCGAATACAAAGAGGGACTCCGTCACGGCAAATTGAATAAATATTACGATGATGGCAAGCCCCAAGTCCTTCAGACCTTTGTCGATGACCAACTCCAAGGCGTGAAAAAATCCTATGACGAAAAAGGAATTTGCACCGAGACTAAGTGGGAGAAAGGCAAGAAAGTCTAATGTTTGCCGTTGTATATCGGGTCTTCGTTAAGCCCGGTCGCGAAAATGATTATCAGGCCGCCTGGAAACAGGTGGCCTGTTATTTTATGCAGCATCGGGGTGCGATCGGCTCATGCCTTCACCGCAGTGAAGAGGGGTATTGGGTGGCGTATTCGCGCTGGCCTGATAAAGCAACCAGGGACAATTCTTGGCCGGGCGATAATGCTCCTTCGACGCAGCTACCGGAAGATATAAGAGCGGCGATCAAAACATTGCAGGATTGTGGAGATCAAAAATTACCGGAAATCTGCATGGATGTAGTCACTGACCTTTTGTGTAATCTGACCGTCCACGAGTTATCAAAGTCAGATCCTGAAAAGCTAAAAATGGGGCGTGATATTTTCATGCGCTACTTTTTGGATCTTTATAAAGACCTTCACATCGAGCCGGACACAAAATCTTATCTGGAAAAAATCATAGGCGCCACGCAGGAAGCGTTCAAAACACAAGACGATCTGCATGGCATTTTAGTTTATCTGTAAGGCAAAGCCGTCGGCTTTTCTACGTTTGGCCCCTTGGAAAATCGCGATACCATTTTGATTAGAACTTTGCCCATTGATTCGGAATATAAGAATATCGAGCTCGATATTAGAGACAAGATTGTCAGCCATGTTCGGGAAAAATTTCCGCAGAGCAAGGAAATGATCATCATGGTTAGAAAAACTAACGCTCATCATCAAGAGCTTTGTCTGCGAGCAGGATTTATTCGAGATGAGTATGTCTTTAACAAGTCGAGTTATATTCGAAAAACTTATGACCCGGCTTTTTATTTTGGTTATTCGAACGCTTGTAATTAATACTTTCCTAGCCTAAAATCCTATGGCTCAGGAGGGATGATATATGAATCCTTTTCCAAAGCTGATGGACGGGATTAAGTCTTCTCAACGCTATGATCAATTTCTCAAGCTTGCTGCCCCCTTAAAAGATCATTTCGGCATTAATCACTTTTGGTATTACAGAGTGACCCATTCTGGGCAGTATTCTTACATCGGGACCAATGCAAAATGGGATGCATTTTGTTTTAATGATTCGAACCTTGACATGTGGCAGGAACGTATTCGTGCTATCACACGACCGACGGGTATTCAATTGATGCAACTACAACAAATTGATAACGGATTAATTAAAGACACCATTGAGTCGGCTTGGGGAAAATTTAAGATTCATTTGAGCCTTAATTGCTGTAAGCAGACAACGCTTGGTATTGAAGGATATGGATTTGGAACAGGCTTTAACGATCCTAGAGCTGATGAAATGCTGCTGAATCAGCTGCCCTTGCTCCAACATTTTGCTCAAAACCTTCGCCAAAAAAACAGAAAAGTGTTTGAAGTATTAGACGAAAATCAAACCGACCTCTTTTCCCTTTTCGGCCCAGGTTTCATGGGCTCTGCAAAAGCTGCTTCCTTTCCCCGTGATAAAAACCAATTCCTCTATCAGCTAGGATTAGGATCGATCCTCAAGCTGGACTCGCGTGAGGTAGATATTTTAAGTTTTGCCCGCTTTGGTTACCCCGCAGCATATATTGCTAAAAAACTTCGGCGGAGCGAAAGAACCGTCGAAAATCAAATGGCAGTCATTAAAGAAAAGCTCGATTGTAAATCCAAAGTCGAGTTGATCCATCTCGCTCAGCAACTAGGTTCCATCGGCTACTTCTCATAGCTTCTGTAAAATACCTTCCAACCAGATAAAAATTTTTCCCCTCGTTTCTAGAGGGAAAAAGAGTACTTAGTACTCTCTTGATTGGTATTTAGTACTCTCCAATAAATAGCTTCTTGTACGGCTATAATTGGTGGCACCTCAAATAGAGGTATGAAAAAAAGGAGAAATTTTATGACGGCAGGAGCCAATATTCGCATAGATACAATTCGGAGCGCTCTTGAGTGCCCGATCACTCATGAGATCATGAAAAATCCCGTGATAGATACTTGTAAACCAGGGCATACCTTTGAAGCAACAGCCATCGTAAGATATTTATTAATTAAGCAAGAGTGTCCTCTCACGAGGCTGCCTTTAAGAGCCCAGCAGTTGGTTCCAAATGGCTCTATAATCGACCTTATTAACATTGTCAGAGAAAATAATACTACCGCTCTCGATCCAATTACTACGCCAGATACGTCGTCTTTTCTAGATAATTTGTGTGAGGACGATCAGCTAATGGTCGCGGCGACCGTGAAGCGTATCTTTGACAACAGGAATGAGGATACAAGACGAGAAATTCCTACAAGGCTTCCTCAGCCCCTTACATTTTCTCAGAAAGTGGGGCAAGCCGCTGAAAGATACTGCAATACGGTTTATCCTTGTTTGCATTAATAAAATGAAAAAAGCGAGGAAATTATGGCGATTAATTTAAATACAACATTTGTACAACCTCTTCTAGTTTCACAATGGAAATCTGATGATACAAAGGTAGGTGTTTCTCTAGAGGTGAAAGAAGAGAAAAAACCGGATGAAGGTGTTGTAAGGAAAGAGTTTTTGAAATATGCGGTGCAGGATGGTGCGAGGAGGCGAGAAGGACAGATTGAAAACACATATTACTCGACGGATTACGCGATTCAGCTTATCAATCTTTTTCGAAAGGTTTTTTGGCCAATTGGTGCTCGATCACCCCATCTTTTACCGTACGTCTTTATGGATGTTGCCACCCATAAAAATGGGAG
>JAJZEO010000052.1 GCA_021847505.1 bacterium | reverse complement strand
ATCAATAAAAATAGCTTCTTTTGATGGAAGTCTATTATATTTTTCTATATAAAAAGAAATAATAGAGAATAATGTTTTAGAATGAACATTTTCAAAAAATACCCCATCTAAATCAAGTGTTACAACTTTAATCATTTGAAAATTCCTTTTCTATAAAGTTGTTGAACAAGCTCCTTTTTTTGATCGCGATTGAGATGATTCAATGATAGATGTTTTTCTTCTAAAAATTGTTTAATGACTCCTTCTGCTTGTTCCTCACATTGACTGCCGTAAATCTCAATAGGATTTTCAGCCTCATCTTCAATCTTCAAAAAGCTCTTCAATAACTGATAGCCATCTTGGAAGAAGCTGGCATCGATATTTAAGCAAATGAGTCCGATTGGTTTTCCACTCTTATTTCGCATTGTTATCGAAGTACATTTCAATGAACGACCATCCCAGTTCTGCTTATAATAGGGAGAAAAATAGTCTGGAAAATCTGCTGTGCTAATTTTTAATTCTTTAAGTGGAGAAGGTTCTCCTACCTGTCTTTGTGAAATATTATGATAAATAGCCACTACTGTGCCCTTCTCAAGATCATGTACTGCGGCTTCCACAAAGGGATGAAACACCTCTACGACAGCTTTGATGAGAGGTTCATATAACCTCCACAATATCTCAAATTCTTTGCTCAAGTGCTACCTCTTTAGAATATTCCTTTATTTTACCTTATTTTAGACATTTTGTCAAATTTATACGTATTGACAAAATCCAACCATAAGGGTATCCTATAAATTTTTAGGAGTTTTTATGCCGAGACACACCAGAGTTGCAAGACTTGCCCAAGTCCCAGGGATTGGGGTAGATCGAATGGGCAATGCTGCAGATGCTGCTCATGATTCTGACATTCTGCGACTTGAGAATTTAGACACCGATATTTCACCCCCAGCAATTGCGATTGAAACCACCAAAAATGCCATTGGATTAGATGAAAATAATAGTTATCTTCCGTTCCTCGGACAGGATCATTTAAGAAAAGCAGCAACGAAGAGGGTTTCTAAGGTCAGCCATGTAGAATACGACTGGCAAAGTGAATGTATCATTAGTGCGGGGGGAATGTCTGGCATCCTGAATTGCCTCCTTGCGATGCTTGAACCTGGGGATGAAGTCATAGTGACGGACCCAACGTATGCAGGCATTATCAACCGCATCCGCATTGCAGGAGGAATCCCCTTATTTATTCCTCTTATTCCTTCACAAGCTGGGTGGCGTTTGGACCTACGAGCGCTTGAACGGGCAGCTTCTCCACGTACACGGATGATTGTGATTAGCCCTGGCATGCCCACAGGACATATCTTAACCCAGGAAGAATGGGAAGCAGTAGCTAACATCTGCACGCAAGTAGATGCGTGGCTTCTCTACGATGCAGCCATGGAACGAATCCTCTATGACAAAAGATCAGTGATCCACCCTGCTGCTTTACCTGGCATGAAAGAACGCACCATTACCGTAGGAGCCGCCTCAAAAGAGTTGCGAATGATTGGATGGCGTATTGGCTGGATTGTAGGACCAAAAGCCATTATGAATGACATTGGCCTTGTTAGCATATCGAATGTGGTATGCCAAACAGGGATTAGCATGGCGGGAGTTACTGCTGCACTCAATGCAAAAGATGATGGATTGCAATCCGCATTGAAAGTATGGGAGGATAGACGTAATACATTGCTAAACGAGCTAGAAGGCCTTCCTGCAATTCCTCCTCATGGTGGTTGGTCCCTACTTCTTGATACTACCCCATTTGGAATCACTTCCCAAAAGCTCTCTGAACGCCTCCTACAAGAAACCAAAATTGCAACAACACCTATGGTTGGTTGGGGTGAAACAGCGGGTAAATATGTGCGTTTTGTCTTTTCCAATGAGCCAAAAGAACGACTCATCGGGTTGGGTAAAAAAGTCAAAAAAGTGCTGGGTGTGTGAAGATGCGAAAAGTATTTTGGGACAATCCCTATCAGCAATCTCTTACAACCATCGTCTCCCAAGTCAATGGAAATGAACTCCTATTCAAAGAGACTATCGCCTATTCTTTTTCTGGTGGGCAAGAAAGCGATAAGGCATGGATTAATGACCTCCCTGTCATCGATTCACGAAAAGAAGGCAATCTGATCTACTACACGTTACCCGAAGGACATGACCTTTCTGTAGGAGATGTAGTGCAAATGACTATTGATTGGCCACGGAGATACAGGCTCATGCGACTACATTTTGCAGCTGAGCTTGTTCTAGAAATTGTGACTCAAAAGTATCATCTAGAAAAGGTAGGAGCTCATATTGCAGAAAGCAAAGCCAGAATTGATTTTGTTTTCCCAGAGCACATATCCTCCCTCTTTGATGTGATTCTGGATGATTACAACAAAATCATTCACGCAGACTGCCCCATCCAAACTGGCTTTACCGATGTTACTACGCAAAGACGTTTTTGGAAGATTGATGGCTTCGCAGAGATTCCCTGTGGAGGAACCCATGTTAAGTCCACGAAAGAGGTGGGCTATGTCACCCTAAAGAGGTCTAGGTCTGGCAAAGGAATTGAACGCATTGAAATTAGGTTAATAGATTCAGAATTCATGGGGACTTTTAACTAAAAAACTGCTACGATTTCCCCTCTTTCTATTGAAGAATGTTATGACTACGCTTAAAACAAAACGGCTGATTTTACGACCTTGGAAAGAAACAGATTTGGCGCCATTCGCGGAGCTGAATGCTGACCCTCGGGTAATGGAGTATTTTCCCGCAACTCTGAGTAGACAAGAAAGCGATGAAATGATGAAGCGTATGCAAACTAAAATCGAAGAAAGAGGATGGGGTTGGTGGGCTGTTTCCTTAGTAGCAGATGGAAAATTCATAGGTTTTATAGGCATGAATGATGTGGCCCAAGCAACGTTTCCTGTTCATTTTGCTCCCGCTGTGGAAATTGGATGGCGTTTGGCATATCCGTTTTGGGGAAAGGGCTATGCAGTGGAAGGTGCGCTAGCATGTTTAAAATACGGATTTGAAACGCTAAATTTAGAGGAAATCGTGGCTTTTACCGCAGTACAAAACATGCGTTCTAGAAAAGTTATGGAAAAGATCGGCATGCATCATGATCCAAAAGACGATTTTGATCATCCAAAGTTACCTGATGGTCATTCACTGAAAAGACATGTGCTTTACCGCATAAATCATAGTGACTGG
>JAJZEO010000001.1 GCA_021847505.1 bacterium | reverse complement strand
TACGTTTAATTTGTTAAAAGCCATCGCCCGAATCTGTTTCTTGATCACAGAAACAGGAAGAAATTGACGACCCGTATCGAGCATAAGCGAACGATAAGCTATACTTGGAGCATCAACAATTTTTAGAGGGGTATTTTCAATCACATAGCGATTCTTTTTCTTTCGGATCAATTGTTGAAGAGTCATCAATCCCCACACGGCACCCACATATGATTCTGCAACAATTTTAATCCCATTGTCATTGACTTCAAGCTGATACCCCTCACCTAATGAAGGCGATGAAAGAGAATCCGAACCTTGAATCACTATTTGGAACTGGCCCTTTTTAAAAGGAGTTCTATTGAAAAATACAAATTCATTAAATTCGGAAATAACCCCAGAATCTATAAACCTCTTCCCTGGACCTTCAAAATGTAATCTATGTAATCGCCCCTTAACTACATATTCACCTGGTCCCTTTTCAATTTGCTTTGGAAAAGGCCACACTCTTTGATCTGCAACTTTATAAGCTTGAATTTCCATATTATTTTTATTTTTCCGTTTTTTTGTTTCATTTTATCATAAACAGATCTTATAATCCTGGCCTATGAAACGATTTCTCATTCTATTTCTTCTTCCGGTCATGGGGTATGCTGGCGCAGTCATGCGGGCTTTTGAACGATTTGATCCTTTCTATGACTATAGCGAGACTTTCTACTATGGCAATATTCAAACCTCTTTTAACCGTCCCCTTGCAGGCATTGGATTAAGATACAAAGATGAAGAACTTGGTTTCGATGCAGGAATTGCCGGAGCCTATGCAGCTAAAGATGTTGACGGAATTATCCAAGCAGAGGCAAGTGTCCTCTATTTTCCTTTTACCGATTATGTTTATCTAGGGATGGGAGCGGGTGTTGGCCTAGAAACTTTCAAAAGGATTTACGGGAAAACCTTCTTGCGCGGAACCTTGGGGGGCGAATACCGCTCAGAACGTTTTGGGAAATATTTTGCTGAAGCCACCATCCAGGCTCCCACCCAATATGAAGAAGAAGGCTTCCATTTCTTCCCTGGCTTCAGAGTCGGCATTGGTTTTTAATTGATTAGCTCAATGCCCGTTTGAGGATCGTATTTCCGATAAACGGGGGATGCTAGGGGGATGATCGTGATTTCCGCTGTAGACCCTACAGTTCCAGAAAAGAGCCGTCCTCCAAATAAACGATAGTTTGAATCGACAAACGCGACATCAATTTGAGCTTGTGTTTGATGAGTTGATGATTGAGTGACAGTACCATTTAAGGATACCATCAAATAAACCCCCAGAAATTTCTTCGTGAAAAATTGTTTGACGTCCATGGTATAAATCCCTAGCTCTGGATTTTCCAAAGCCCCCTGACCTGATATCGATGCACTCGGAATTTCCATCTTTTCAATGCATGCCTCAATCCCCTCTTTTAAAGACTCCCCCTTCTTTAACACCAAGATAAACGGGGCCTTGGGACGTTTAAATAGGTGACAATTAGCCGTCGTCACAACAACCGCTTTTTTCTTCTTAGAATGTTTCTTCTCAGCAGCATAAAGAGGCTGTGCCAACAAAAGAATAAGGGGAACTATTTGAAGGAATTTTCTCATAGTTCCCATTAAAATGATCTGCTTGAAAAATGCAACCGTTAAAACCCGGTTGGCTACCTATCATCTTCGATAAATCGGCCAAAGCCCTGGGATTGAGATCGTCATTGAAGGGGGTAGTATTTAGATGAATACAACCCCCTTCAGTGACAACTAGAAGCGCAGGAGCTTTCGCTCGGTTTAGCGAAGATGATAGGTAGCCAACCGGGTTTAAAGCACTTCTGCTGCAAGCGCTGCAAGTGCTGACCTTTCTGTCTCAGTGAAAAAGATCGATCCGTACAAATCATACCGCTTCATTTTTCCGACTAGATAGATTAACCCATTCGAATCCAAATCTAAGTAAGGATTATCGATTTGCGTAGGGTCACCTAAGACGATGATCTTGGTATTTTCTCCCACCCTCGAGATGGTCGTTTTAAGCTCATGAGGCGTAAGGTTTTGCGCCTCATCAATGATCAGCCAAGTGTTGGAAAGTGAGCGACCGCGCATGTAAGTAATTGCCTCCACCTGAAATTTATCGCTCTCTAAGATGTATTTCTTTGTCTCGTTTTCCCCATCAACGTTATTTTCCCCACAGATAAAGTCCAGATTATCAAAGAACGGGGCTAGCCAAGCACGAAGCTTTTCTTCTTTTGTTCCTGGAAGAAATCCAATGTCTCGACCAAGGGGCATGATCGAACGAGAAATGATGATTCGGCTGTAAATGTTCTCATCAAATACCTTCTTTAAGGCTGCCGCTAGAGCAAGAAGTGTTTTTCCTGTACCCGCTTGTCCAATCAATGAAACGAGTTTAATATCATCATTGAGAAGAAGGTCTAGAGCACATTTTTGCAAAGCATTACGAGGTTTTACACCCCATACATCGCGTTTTAAAGGTTTTAATGGGATCAAAGTCTTATCTTTTGCATTGACTTTTGCCACAGCAGAGGAGTTTTCTCCAGAGCGTAAAATGCAATATTCATTAGGGCAAAAAGTTCCTTCGGGAAGAGCCACTTGCCCATCCGCATAAAACTGATCTACCACTGACTTAGGGACATCGAGATATTGTACTCCCCTATACAAAGTATCATAGTGCTCACGAGCCGCCTTATAGGAATACGTTTCAATGCCAATTGTCTCTGCTAGTATTTTAGTCACAGGATCTTTTGAAACAATCGATACAGATTCTCCAATCGCTTTTAAGTGATGCGCTGTCGACAGAAACCTATGTCTAACTCTATCAGGGGTAAAATGCACAGGAAGATTTTTCTTCTTCTTTTCCTCTGAATCTAACAAAACCCTTATGCTCGAACCATTTTCGAGTGTAATCCCCTGACGAATGTTTCCCCGTTTTGAAATGTTGTCGATAAATCTCATGACATGGCGGGCATGTTTGCCGATCTCATCACTTTGACTCTTCTTGCGATCAAGCTCCTCCAACACGACTGAGGGTAAGATCACATGATGGTTTTTGAAATGAGAAAAAATTTCTGGATCATGCAAGAGGATACTAGCATCCAAAACGTACGAACGTTTCGCCATGAATACTCCTTTGTAATTTTGGTTAGGGATTTAAGAAAGCCCATGAAAGGGGTGGTGATGGGAAATTAGAATCAAATATTCTCCTATTATAGGCCCCTTATGCGATAAATGAGCACCGTTTGACAATCTTTTTTTTCGCTCTGCAACCCTGCTTTGGTTTAAAATATTTATTATTAGTTTTTTGCGCGATTAACCAGCAGACCATGCCGATGAGTGCTAATTTTATTGACAGAGGACCATTTATTTGGGTATAATGGCATTAAAATAAAAGGAGGTAAATCTCATGAAGATCAACTCAAAAATACTCCATATACCTCCCTACATCTCCACAACGTGGGATAATGTATCAGGGATTTTCATGGATGAAAGGAGTGGGGTCTTTCATATTACACTTCACAGTGGAGCTAGAGTTTCTATCCCTAATCTTGCTGGTTCTATCATCGAAGAAGCCTTTAAGGCTCACGCTGAATATGTAGAGCAATTTGAACCCAAAGCCAATGGATCTGCGTTAAAAGGAGCTTTCCCTTTAGGAAGTTTAGGGAAATCCCCTATTAGTTTAGAAAACTTGGGTGCATTTACAGGAATGATGCAACATGATCCTTCACAAAGCGAGGCCCCCGATTTACCTAGGGAGATTCTTGATCGCGTTTCTCATGTTGCAAAAGCATTAGGTCTCGATCAGGGTGCTTTTGAAACTCCCGAGGGTGAGCCTCATTGTAATTGCCCATTTTGTCAAATTGCCAACGTGCTTCATGGAACCTCAAGTAGGGTGGGGGAAGTAAATGGTCAAACCATCGAAGAAGAGATTCCAGACACCGAGCTAAAATTTCGCGAATGGGACATTAAGCAAGTAGCCGATAAATTGTATGATGTTACTAACCCTCTAGAGAAGTCTGAACATTATCAGGTTTATTTGGGCCAACCTCTTGGTTGCACCTGCGGAAAAAATAACTGCGCGCATATCATCGCTGTCCTGAATTCATAGTAACCATTATGCACATTATCCTATTGTCGGAAAAGTCGAGAAACACTAGAATGGCGACTAGCTAGCGTTTTTTTTGCTAGAGAAAATTCTGAGCCTTTGCCGAAGAGGAGTTTAAGATGTCGAGTGTTGTGCAGCAAATCGTTTTGATGGCTTGCATTGCCCCTATAGTTACTTTGTCTGCAGTTGACCGCAGTACTAATATTGTAAAAGAAAAGCAGATTTTGCAAACAAGTGATAAGGTGGTGAGCAAACCTGTAGTCAAAGCAGATGGGATTGAAGTGACCAATTTCAAACCGTTTACAGGGAAAATATTAGGAAACGGCGTTCGGATGCGACTTTCGCCCGATGTAGAAAGCCCGATTGTCCAAGAGATTCCAAAAGGAGAATTGGTCATTGTTAGTGGGGAAAAAAATGATTTCTACGCCATTGAAGCTCCTGCAGATTTCAAAGTTTTTATCTTTCGTAGTTTTGTCTTAGACAATGTTGTCGAAGGAAATCGTGTGAACGTCAGGTTAGCTCCTGAACTCAATGCACCCGTAGTGGGATACATGAGTTCTGGCGAGCGAGTCGATGGTACTATCAGCGATAAAAACCACAAATGGCTTGAAATTGCCCCTCCAAAGAATGTTCGTTTCTATATTGAACGTCAGTATATTGATAAAATCGGAGGACCCGAGCTCAAATCTGAAAGAGACAAAAAGAAAACCGATTTAGCAAAGTTGATGGAAAATGCCGATCTTTTCAGCCAAAGTGAAATGATGAAACCTTTCCAAGAGATCGATTATGAAAAGATTTCTGAAAACTATGCAGTGATTGCTCGCGATTTTGCTGAGTTTCCTTTACAAGCAGAAAAAGCCAAAGGGAAAATCTTGGAGCTTCAAGAAGCCTATCTACAAAAGAAACTCGCCTATCTTGAGTCTAAAGCTTCAAGGATGAGCCGTGAAATGGCTGCGCATGGAATCGAGCAAATTAGTTTGGTTTCTGCTCCAGCAGAACAGAGTGAATCTGCTTTATCTCCCAAAGACAGAATGAAAATGTGGGAGCGCGCGGAAGAATCTCATTTCCTCGCTTGGGCAGCAAGTCACCACCAGAAGAATATCGATGATTTCTATGAAGATCAGAAGATGCTATCAACTAGAATTTCAGGAATTGTTGAATCATATAATGACCTTGTAAAAAATAAGCCGGGCAACTACATCGTTCGCGATCGAGATATGCCACGTGCTTATTTATACAGTACGCTCATTAATCTCCAAAACTACGTGGGTAAATATGTAACTCTTGTGGTTACACCAAGACCCAATAACAATTTTGCCTTTCCTGCCTATTTTGTGTTGGAAATCGAGCAATAATCATTCTTCGGGGAGATCCTTGGATCTCCCCTTTATTCTTCCCTATGCTTTCTTTAGAGCCTAATATCCCTAAACACCCCTCGTATGAAGATTTTAGTGAATTTCACCCCCTGCGTGCAGCGATTGATTTTTATGATTCGAACGGGGATCGCGTCAAGGTCTACCCTATCACAAATGAACTAGATACGCATGAATCACTGCGTTCCTTAGCTCATTTGGCTCCCCTAGGAAATTCAATGATCACATTGAGTGGAATTCAGGGGCTTGAACAATTCGCAGCAAGGGCGTCAAAGGTTACCTATCTTTTTCATATAGATCTTAACCGTGGGGAGAAAATTCTTTGGCGGATCTTCCTGGAGTCAATTTATCGCGCAGAAAATCCTGACAAAGCCATTGATCTAATTTTAACTACGGTAAAGGATGAATTCAAAAACCCGCGCGTTTATGGAAAGCTAGACAAGTATTTTAAGGGCCCGATTCACCTGTTTAAATTTGATTCTGCTTGGGAGACACTTAAAAAAGCTCTAAAAGAAGGTCGTGTATTCTCTCTTTCCCTCGACCTTGCTATAGAAGCCCGAGTTGAACAATTTTGTGCTCTATTGATAAAACACTGTTTTACTCCTGACACTCTTTATGTTTCCAACCTCCGCGGAGATAAGTGGCTAGGCCCTCAAGTAGTACAAAGTATCATCCAACAATTTCGAAAAATCAATGGCTCAGAATCATTGTACGTAATTCACGCAATCACTTGCAACTGTGTTTGTTCTACTGATATAGTCCAAAGAGTGGAAAAGGTTTCATCAACATTGCCCCTTTCTTCCAGTACAAAATGCCTTCTACAAGTACGCCACCGAATCCTTCTTATTCTAGACATTCTTGCGACTTTAAAACTAACCTATATGGGGATTAGAAAAGGATCAAAACTTGAAGATGTCCTCCCTGAGGACGACTATTTCGCATTGCGCTCCAAAATATTAAGAACAAAAGCCTTTAATCAAGTTCTTTCCGAAAATCTAGGAGAGCTTAGTGAACTGCTCATCGATGTATCCTTATCTGTAAAGCCCGAACCCTCGCCAAGATCCCTACAAGCCATGTTCCCTGAGTTGCGAGAAAGCCAGGACCCCGCTTTTTTTGAGGGGCCTCTCTTATTTGCAATTAATGCCGTCGCAATCACAGTAATCAGAAACGAAAAAAAGGGCGCTGGCCCAGTAGAATTGCGAGATCTCCCCGCTTTTGAATCCCTCCGTGCGTAGCTATTTCTCTTCAATTTCTAGGGGTTGATCTTCGACTTGTCTGGGCACTTTGTCGATGAACTCTACGATCTCTAGATCGATATCATCTGTGGCAGCCCCATACTCTTTCAACTTTCTCGCTGAAACCAATACACGTCTTTCAAAAGAACCAATCGCGCGGTTGTAGCCATCGACGGCATTGGTTAAACCACGGCCCACAGAAGACCAATGTTTCCCCATATCCGCAAGCCGTTTATAGAGTTCTTTAGCCAAGTCGGCGATTTCCTTGGCATGCTTGGAGAAGGTATCCTGTTTCCATCCATAAGCAATCGATCGCAATAACCCAATTAATGTCGTTGGGGTAGCAAAAACAACCCCCATCTCGGCCCCATCCTCAATCAATGTCGGATCATACTGCAAAGCCGCCGAGAAAAACACCTCTGCCGGCAAGAAAAGGATCACAAATTCGGGAGTCGGTTGAAACTTATGCCAATAGCTTTTCTTTCCCAAAGCGGCCATATGGTTTCTCAAATGTCTCGCATGAGCTTTAAGTCGATCTTCTTTCTTTTCATGATCGTCTGTTTGATTGGCTTCCAAGAAGGCCCCAAATGGGGCTTTAGCATCCACGATAATTTGTTTTTCCCCAGGAAGGCGAACGATCAAATCGGGGCGCATTGTTTGGCTATCGTCTTTATCCACTTCCTGCTCAAAAAAGTCACACTGATTCACCATTCCTGCAAGCTCAACAACCCGCTTCAGTTGAATTTCTCCCCACATCCCTCGTACATCGGGTTTTCTTAGTGCTTTGACTAGATTGGATGTTTCTTTTCGTAGCGACTGTTCTGATTCAGCCATCGCTCTCAACTGCTCTTTCAGCTGCTCTTTTTCCCCTTTCCTCTCCTTCTCAATGGCTCTCATTCCCTGATCGAGTTTTGATAGCGACTCTTTGACTGGATTTAGGGTCTTAGCTAGAAAAAACTCTTCTTTCTTTCCCCATTCCTCATCATTTTTTTTCTGCATCACTTCAAGTGTGTCTTTGGAAATCGATTGAAATGACTCTTTGAGCTTTTCCTTCGTCTCTTCAATTAGCGCCATCTTCTCATTATACCCGCGCTCCCTCTCCTCAATCGTATTTTTCAACTGTACTTCCAAGAGCCTGAGCTTGGTATTTTCTTCTTTAAGCGCTTCTTTCTGCCGCCAGACAAAAATAAGAGGCACGAGTAAGAGCCAGGCAAGGGACGAAATCATCAACATAAATTTATCCTTTTACCTAAAGATACCATACCAATGCTTTCCATGTAAATAAAGGGCCTCTGTATGCTACAATTGTTCTGATGATCGCTCTAATCTCACTTCTTCTTAGTTTTCACCTTCTGCCTCTTCCCGTCGACCAACATGCGGCCCCTGATGCCCAAGAGATCGAGGTGGTAGATGATGATTTGGCCCCTATTTGCGAAAAATTTTTTGAAAAACCTTCTTCGGAACTGCTATTAAAGAATCATTACTCCCCTGCTGATATGGCCGACTCGGGGCTATATGTAAGAGGAGTTTATTACGTCTATGACCTTGAGGGGAATAAGCTGGGGGTCCTCAAGACACTCCTTGCTGGAGATCAGGAAGATGAAAAATTCTTCCGAGATGAGGTCGAGGCTCTGCAAAAGCTTCAAAAAATTCCTTTTCAGCACTTTCATTCCGTTAAACTAAAGGGGCATGTGCATGGGGAATCAACCCTTGTCTTAGCAGAGAGCTTAGCAAAAGGGAAAAGCATCAATCAATTGATCAAAGACTATGGCAAAATGTCTTCTCTTTCAGCAAAACAGGAGTCATTTTCCCAAATTGAAGCCGCCGTCAAAGAAACGGGGGTTGCTCTTGGAGAGCTCCATGCCAAATCACCAAAAAGAAAGCCCTCTCACCTGCCAAGCCCGCAAGGGATCATCCATGGAGATGCTCACATTGGCAATATCTTCTATGACAACGAAACCAACCAAGTGACCTTCATCGACTTTCAATTGACCCCTCCTATTAATCAAGGAGGCCCTGTGGGAACAGATCTTGGGCAATTTCTCGTCTCTATCGAATTGATGTCTAAGTATTGGCATCTTTCTGATCATCAAATTGATCAGTTAAAAGAAGCTTTTCTGACAGCTTATCAGGAACATGGTCCTAAGATTTCTGATGAAGAGATCTCCTTCTACGAAGACCAGGTACTAAAAAGGTATGCAAATATGCCTGAAGAGTCGTTACAGGGATCTGAAGGGCATCAAGCTCGCTTTATTAAAGACTATTCGAGCTTTTTAATCGCCTCTTCCTCTTCTTCCTCCTCTTCATCGGTGGGCTCAAAATCTTGAAGATGTCTCGACTTTCTCCCTGCGATCAGTCGGGCGATCGAAAGTGTTAATCCGAGACAGACATAGGTCCAAGAAACCCCTATCAATAGGAAGGGCAAGTAATAGAGAAATCCATAAATCACTAAAATAGCCGAAATGGTCGTAAAGAACGTAAGATTAAATGAGGGCACTCTGAAATGGATCGATTTGAGGCTAGGAAATCTAAAGCGACTCACCATAAGATTAGCGATAATAATCATAGAAATGCTTACAAAAAGCACTCCAGCTTCTTCTGAGAAGGGCACCCAAGATTGAAATAGTGGGGAATGAATTAATAAATTGGGAGCCACCGCTGCTGCCGCCGCAGAAGGTATCGGTACCCCAATGAACGTTTTCTTCAATGTAGGGTCGACTACAGTGGAAAGCTTATCTTTCACATTGAATCTGACAAGGCGCAGAATCCCACAAACCGTATAGACCATTGCTGCAGCAAGGGCAAAGAGGGAAAAGACGCCTGTTGAAAGAGCTAATGGTAAGCTTTTTAAAAAAAGTACCGAAGGGGCCACCCCAAAAGTTACTGCATCAGAAAGAGAGTCAAATAGCACTCCAAATTCACTTTCCGCTTTAATAGCTCTAGCTACAGCACCATCAAGAAGATCAGCTACCCCTGCAATAATAAGGATCACTGTCATTTGGCGCATAAACTCATAGGTGAGGCTGTCCATCATCGTCACCCGGAAAATGACAAACAAACCACAAGAAAGGCCAAAAGCCGTGATTATATTGGGTAAAAAATTCACTTTTCTCATGGACCCATGATATCCCATTAAGCAAATAACTCCAATTAAAATATTTGGATTATGGCATTCCTTTTGAAATATTGAATTATTTATAATGTAAGAAATTAAACAACTAATAAATATTATGAGAAAATATGTCGAAAGGTTAAAACCCAAAGCAAACAAACTTTTATCATTCGTAACCAATTGGCAATTAGCTACTCAAGAAAAAAATATAGAACTTAGCGAAACCATCTCATATTTAATAAGCCGGGGGATTTTTCCTGCCCCCATTCGCTCCTTTTTTAACCTACCGCAATTTCAAAAGCTCCTTTCTACTATGGAGAAAGAGGGAAAGCTATTTATCATGCCTAAAAGTAATGAAATTGCGGCTGATGAAACGCACCCTCCCCTCGAAATCCAAAATATCCAGATTTTAGTTGAGGCTTTGCATAGGCTCGTCCACCTCGACTATAATAGACAACAGATAAAAGAACCTTACGTTCAAGCAAAAGTGCTAGGCGACAATATTTTGGATTACCTAAATACTATTGAAACATTTCTTGCTTTTGAAGGGAAAGTCATCGATGAAATTTTGGACTACCTCTTTAACTCTTTAAGAAAACAATCTGAGAGACTCAGCGATGTGATCATGAAAAACAAAGGTGCTTTCAATGACCTCTTGATTGATTTTGTCAAAAAGCCGATCTTTTTAACTCTACTTCAGATTGATCGTAAAACCTATACAAATAATTTGGCTGAAGAATGGCATCCGATCCTCATTGAACTCAATCTCGACACAAAACTCTCCCAACTTTCCACTCAGCTTCAATCTCTAACTATTGCAAATACCCACAAATTATTGAATCAAATGAAAACTTTGATCCAAAATAAGAGGCAATTTTATCAGAGAAACACCCCTCGGTTTATCCCCAAAAGACTCAAAGAAGACATTCTCCAAAAAATAAAAATCGTCTCGAATGGAGAACCTCTCACAGGCCAAAGAGTTAACCAAATTTTCTGCGAGGAATTTCTCTTGGGAAAATATGAAGTGATCGAAGCTAGAGAAGTCGGAATCAATAACAAGTTTACTGCCTATGCAGATCAATTTTGGCCCATAAAGAAGAGCTTAGTCGCTTTGATTGATCGCTTTCATGGTCATCAACCAAAGCATTTTACTGATTATTTTAATCACATTCTTTTCCCCTTCTTCGATATGTTAATCATATTCGGAAAGCCCAATCACTTGGCGGTACAACTCGTCTCGGGTTTCTTTGCATCACAGTTAGATTACCTTTCTGACCTATTGATGTGCGATAAGGTCAATCCCCTTGAGGTTAATCTCCTAGAAGATGTTCAAAACTTGCTCCCTATTATCCTTTCCTTCTTAGAATCGTATTATGCCCATCGTCCCAAGGCCTCATTTAAAACCATCAAAAGCCTTACAGAAAACTTGTTTAAGGGTGATGAGACCTTACAAGAATACCCTATTGAAATGATCGAAAAGAAAGTCTTCGACCTATTTTCCTATTTAATCCCCTTGGAGGAGGGTGAGCTTCATAAGCTTGAGGATTCTTTGGAAAAAATTCTCCAAGGGATCTCTGCAATTTCTAAAAAACTACCCAGGAACTCTCTAGAAGCCCTCATGATGCGTTCTCTTTTTCATGAATTTGCGCTCCTAGATCTCCCTTCATTTTCTCAATCTTGGTACTCTTTTGGATGTTTAATGTCGGTTCTATTTACCATCATCTCAAAACAAGACCCAAATTTCAAAAATACGATTGAATTTTGGATTTCTCAGTTCGCAAAATCTGATTTTTTTCAGGTGATGCTTTACCAATCTTAATAGAGCACTTTTCTTAAATTGCTCACATCCCTTGCTCTACCAGCGAGGAGAGTCTTCCCAATTTTTGCAAGAAAAAATCTCGAAAAAAAAGCGATAGACTTTTTGATCGAAAATACAATATATAGTATTGTATATAACAAAAAACCACTATATCTAGTATAGGTGAGATGATGAAGAAAGTGAAAGATCAACAAGAAGCCTCCACAAGCGAGGTAGCAACACTTGCTAAAGCAGCAAGGTCTACGGGCACGTCAGATATGACCAATCTAACCGTGGTAAAACGGGGAGGGACTATCGTTCCTTTTCAACCGGAAAGGATCCTTAGAGCCATTGAATATGCATTCAGAGATACTAAAAAGATTGGGTTTGAAACCAAATTAGAAGAAGCTATTGCTGCTACGATCAAAAGGGTAGCTGATAAAGCAATAGAACGAGTTTACGAGCTTGGATCTAAAGGAGTTTCTTTAACCGTTGAGGGAATTCAGGATATTGTTGAAATTACCTTAATGAAGAACAGCTTTCATGATGTCGCCAGGGATTACATCATTTACCGAGATCAACATAAAGAAGCCCGAGAATCTCAACCTTCTAATATCAAGATCTACCGTAAGGATGGCAGGGCTAAGGTTCGTTTTAACCCGATGAAAATTTCAGCGTCAATTGCTAATACATTTAGGCGCACTCTGGAGCTTGAAGGGGAACAACTTCCTTCCGATATCATTGACTCTGTCAACCTATTGACTCAAAAGATTGTAGATCAGGTGGTTTTAGAAAACAAAAAAGGAACCAATCTCAACTTATACATCATCGAAGATTTGATCGAAGAAACCTTGATGCGAGACGGGTTTTATCTCCAAGCAAAGAACTATATCCTCCATAGAAAAGAAAAAAGCGACCAAGAAGAGGAAGAGCTTCATCATACAGCGAAGCTACCTAAAAAGAAAAAGGGAGAAAAAGAGAGATCTTTTACTGTAATCAGCGAAGATGGCTCCTCCCGAGTCATTACAGAGGGTGAGATTCGTCAAAAAATCACCTTCGCCTCAAGAGGCTATGAGAAAAACGTCGATGTGGAAGCTCTGTTTGATGCCACACTCATGAACTTTTATGAAGGGATTAAGGAAGAAGAAGTCGATACGGCACTCGTTATGGCAGCAAGGGCCAAAGTAGAGGTCGATCCTGCCTATGCTTTCGTAGCTTCTCGCCTTCTCTTAGATCGCGTCTATCGTGAAGCCATGGAAGTTTCTACCCTAGACCCGAGCGCAAAAAATGCCCACAAAGATTACTTTAAAAATTTCGTAAAAAAGGGAATTTCTTTAGAAAGAGTCGCTCCTGCTCTCCTCGATTTTGACCTCGATAAGCTTGGGGCCGCTATGGACCTTGGTCGAGATGATTTATTCCAATATCTAGGCTTGCAAACTTTATATGATCGCTATTTTATCCATGACAATGGCCGAAGAATGGAGACTCCTCAAATATTTTGGATGCGAGTTGCCATGGGTCTTGCTCTCAAAGAGGAAAACAAGAATGAAAAGGCGATCGAATTTTATGACATTCTCTCCCAATTCTACTATACACCGGGAACACCTACCCTCTTCAATTCTGGAACTACACATTCCCAATTGAGTTCGTGTTTCCTTTCTACCGTCAATGATGACCTAATCCATATCTTTAAGGTTATCTCTGATAATGCGCAGCTTGCGAAATGGGCAGGCGGACTTGGTAACGATTGGACCTCTGTCAGAGCCACTGGTTCTGTGATCAAGGGAACCAACGGAAAATCTCAAGGGGTTATCCCATTTCTCAAAGTGGCCAACGATACGGCTGTAGCTGTAAATCAGGGCGGTAAACGGAAGGGAGC
>JAJZEO010000123.1 GCA_021847505.1 bacterium | reverse complement strand
TTTTAAACCCTTAGCATTACATGTTTAGGACTACCAAAAAATTATTAAGATTTAGTTAACGCAAATAGGTTGAGCGAGATATTTCCATTTGTGCTAACTTATACAGAGGACTTTTTTGGAGAATGCGATGCTTGTCAATGTGCTTTGTATGAAATGGGGAACTAAATATGGTGCGACATTCGTCAACAAGCTCCATCAGATGGTTAAACGCCATTTATCGATTCCTTTTAGGTTTGTTTGCTTAACCGATGATCCAAAAGGGATTGATGAAGGAATCGAAGTTTTTCCTATCCCGCCATTCCCCCAGAAAAATAGCATCCACTCCTCCAAAGCGATACGCGACGGCGGCTGGAAAAAACTCCTCACTTTTTCCTCACCCCTTTATGATTTAACGGGAACAGCCCTTTTTCTCGATCTAGATCTAGTGATTGTCGATAAGATCGACGATTTTTTCCTTCCGCAGGGTGATTTTTTCATTATACGGGATTGGCTTAAGCCTGAAATCACAGGCAATTCTTCCGTCTACCGCTTTGAAATTGGGAAGCATCCCGATATTCTTTACCGTTTTTGTGCTGAGGAAGATAAGATTAGAAATCTCTATCGGAATGAACAAGAATACCTGACAGCATCTATGAAGGAAAAAGGGTTATTGGCCTACTGGGATGATGAGCTGGTCAAAAGCTTTAAGCGTCACTGCGTATATCCGGGAATTCAGTCTTGGTTTCGTGAGCCTAAACTCCCTGATAAGGCTCGCATTATCGTTTTTCATGGACAGCCTAACCCCGACCAAGCCATTGAAGGCAAGGGAGGGAAATGGTTTCGGCATGTGCGTCCTACAAAATGGGTGGAGCAACATTGGAAGTAAAAGTTAAGATCTCCCACGCGACAGGCTCTGAATCATTTAATCAAGAGCTTTCCCTTGATCTAAACCAGCTGATTGTCAGGCACCCTGCTGCAACTTATTATGTTCGTATCGAATCAGGGGAGTTTGCCGACCTAAATATCTACTCGGGGGATATTTTGGTCATCGACAGGTCTATCGAATCCTATGAAAAAAGGATTGTCGTCGCTATCATTGAAGGAGAATTTGTCGTGCGTAAAATCGATCTCGATGGTGTAGAGCACATCATGAATAATGAGCTTACCATTTGGGGTGTTGTCACTTACATCATTCACAAGGCCTAGATATAAATGTTCTTGCTTGTCGATTGTAATAACTTCTTTGCTTCAGTGGAGCAAGTATTTGCTCCTAAACTCAGAAACAAACCACTTGTCATTCTATCCAATAATGAAGGATGCATCATCGCAAGGTCGAAGGAAGCTAAGGCCGTGGGAATTCCCATGGGAGCTCCCCTGTTTAAATACCGAGATCTAATCATTAAACATGATGTCACCACCCTTGCTTCAAACTTTCCCCTTTATGGAGATATGTCAAGAAGAGTGATGAAGATCCTCGAAGATTTTGAGCTCGATCTCGAAATTTACTCAGTCGATGAAGCCTTTCTTTTTATTGAGCAAGAACTAGATTTTCTGAAACTTGCTGCTGAAATTCAAAAACGGATTCTTCAATGGACAGGGATCCCTGTTTCAATTGGGATTGCCCCCACCAAAACTTTGGCAAAAGTAGCGACAACGTATGCTAAATCGAATGGGTCTGGAATAGTCCTCTTAAAAGACTCTCAAATGATTGAAAGCTATTTGAAAAAGCTCGATGTGGGCGAGGTTTGGGGAATTGGACACCGCCTTAAAGAGAAGCTAAACTCCTTCCGGGTGAAAACAGCCTACGAACTGACCCAAAAAAATGATTCGTGGATTCGAAATCAAATGTCTGTGGTAGGGCTTCGAACTGTCTATGAATTGCGAGGAACTTCCTGTCTTAAACTTAATGAGATAGCCTCTCAAAAAAGCATTCTCCGCTCAAGAAGCTTTACCGTAGAAATTGGGCAACTAGAAACTCTCGAACAAAAAATCGCCTCCTTTGCCGATACCCTTGGTAGGCAGCTCCGTAAATATGGCTTAGTTTGCAGTCAGATCTGTACATTTGCCTCATCCAATCGTCATCATACCCACGTCAAATATGTTTCCGATTCCTTTCACATCCAACTCACTGAGCCCAGCTCCTACACACCCCTATTGATTTCCAAAGCAAAGAAATCCCTAAGAAAAATCTTTCAAAAAGGGGTCCTCTACAAAAGAGCAGGGGTCTTGGTCTACGGATTAACCAATGAGGACTCAAAACAACGCGATCTTTTTTCCCGCCCAGATATAGATGAATTCGAAAGAAAACGTTTGATGGAGACCTACGATAGGATCAACCATCATTATGGAGAGAAATCTCTCTACTTCGCAGCAGAGGGGTTCATTAAAAAGAATATTGACAAATCCACTTCAAGATCAGGCTGTTACACTACTTCCTGGGATGAATTGCTCACAATTTCTCTATCAAAATAAACAAGTAAATGGTACCCTCCCCTGCTTTGATACTAGGAGTTTGGCTTGGGGAAAAAAACCATAAACATCTTCATGTTAACAATGATTAACATTGCCACAATCCTGAGCATTCGAAATTGGCCTGTCACAGCGGAGTATGGCCTTTCGTCAGTCTTCTATATCGTACTGGCTTTAATTTTTTTCTTTATTCCTGCTGCACTTATTTCGGCAGAGCTTGCATCGGGATGGCCTCATAAAGGGGGAATTTTTGCTTGGGTCAAGGAAGGGTTGGGGCCTCGAATGGGCTTTCTAGCCGTCTGGTTACTTTGGCTTGAAAATGTCGTTTATTACCCCACGATTCTATCTTTCATTGCGGCCTCCTTCGCCTATATTTTTATGCCTTCATTAGCCCAAAATCCCCTCTTCGTTTTTTGTATGATTCTAACTCTGTTTTGGGCGTTGACACTTGCAAACCTATTCGGGATGAAAACCTCAGGATGGATTAGCATTGTGGGTGTGATTTTCGGGGTTTTTCTCCCTGGCGCCATCATCATTCTTTTGGGATTTACTTGGGTTTTAGGGGGAAATCCCACCCAAATTGATTTTTCCTTAAAGGAGCTTTTACCCAAATCGACCCATATTCCCGACCTCGCTTTTCTTTCTGGAGTCATGCTTGGATTCTGCGGAATAGAAATGTCTGCTGTCCACGTTCGAGATGTAGAAGAACCTCAAAAAAATTATCCGAAAGCGATATTTCTCTCTACGATTGCCATCAGCGCCTTGACCATTTTAGGAACCCTTGCGATTGCTATCAT
>JAJZEO010000066.1 GCA_021847505.1 bacterium | reverse complement strand
TTCAAAGAGGGGATCACGGTCAATGCCCTTTTTTACGGAGATACAATCTTCTCGATTGAGTTACCACAGTTTTTGGAACTCATGATCCTTAAAACAGAAGACCTCGATGCATCCAATGCGATGGCAGCTTCCAATCGTTTAGCCATCTTAGAAACAGGCGCAAGAATTGAAGTGCCTATGTTCATTGATAGCGGGGATGTGATCAAAGTTGACACCAAAACGGATGAATACATTCAGAGGGTATAATTGTGGATATAAAACAATTAAAAGAACTGATCTCACTTTTAGAAAAGTCTGGGATTCAGCGGATGACAATCAAGGAAAAAAATGGGGTGGAGATCTCCTTAGACAAGGGAGGTCCAGCGCACATTATTCAAGAGGTCCAACCTCTGTCTCCAAGGCCTAATATTCCTATCGCTCCTCAAGCTCAGCCATTTGATCACAAAGAAACCGAAGAACGCGCTCTAGAAATTGATCCCACGAAATGCATTAAATCTCCTATGGTAGGCACGTTTTATGCTGCAGGATCCCCCGAAACCCCACCGTATGTCAAAGTAGGCGACCTCATCAACAAAGGGGATACACTTTGCGTCATCGAAGCGATGAAAGTGATGAACGAGATCCAAAGCGATCGACAAGGAAAAGTAAAGCAAATATTAGTGGAAAATAGTTCACCTGTCGAATATGGCCAGGCCCTATTCGTAATCGAATAGAAACCTCAGGGAGAGCATAATATGAAAATAAAAAAAGTACTCATTGCCAACCGAGGCGAAATTGCAGTTAGGGTGATCAGAGCCTGTCATGATTTGGGCATTTCTACCGTTGCAGTCTATTCTGAAGCCGATAATGAGGCTTTGCATGTCCTCCATGCGGATGAAGCCGTTTGTATTGGAAAAGCTCCTGCTACCGAATCCTACCTCAAGATCCCCAATATTTTGGCTGCCTGTGAGATTACAGGAGCCGATGCCATTCATCCAGGTTACGGATTTTTGAGTGAAAATGCTAAGTTTGCCTCTATTTGCGAGAGTTGCGATATTTTATTTATTGGCCCCACTTCCAAAGCAATTGCCCTTTTAGGGGACAAAGCGCAGGCAAAAGCGATCGCAAAAAAGGTGAAGTGTCCCGTGATTCCTGGATCTGATGGAATCGTAAAAGACATTGATCAAGCCTTGAAAGAGGCTGAAAAACTCGGATATCCAATCTTTATCAAAGCCACTATGGGAGGCGGAGGAAAAGGGATACGAGTCGCTCACAACAAGGAAGAATTTACAAAGTTATTTCATCAAGCCCGTACCGAGGCTGAGAAGTGTTATGGATGTGGCGATGTCTACCTTGAAAAGATGATTGTTTCTCCTAGGCATATCGAAGTACAAGTCTTGGGGGATAAGTATGGAAATTTTGTCCACTTGGGAGAGAGAGATTGCACTATTCAACGCCGTAGACAAAAACTCATTGAGGAATGCCCAAGTCCAGTATTATCTAGTAGCCTACGCAAGAAAATGGGTGAAGCGGCCATTAGAATTTGCAAAGCGGCGGGATATCATACGGTAGGGACGGTCGAGTTCCTTCTCGATAACGATGGCAATTATTACTTCATGGAAGTGAATACCCGAATTCAGGTTGAACATACAGTGACAGAAGAATTGACAGGAATCGATCTTGTTTTAGAACAAATTAAGATGGCTGCCGGAGAGAAACTGAGTATTAAACAAGATCAAGTTGAATTTCGTAATCACATCATTCAGTTTCGTGTAAATGCCGAAGATCCCCACAACAACTTTGCTCCTTCACCAGGGATGCTCGAGTATTACATCCCCAGCTCAGGGCCGCACGTTCGCGTCGATAGCGCCTGCTATCCAGGCTACCGTGTTCCCCCTCACTATGATTCCATGATTGCAAAATTAATTGTCCGAGGTAAGACCCGCGAAGAAGCGATTAAGAGAGCTCAGAGAGCCTTGAAAGAGTTTCATATCGGTGGTGTCAAGACCACCATTCCTTTTCACCAATACATGCTTAAGAATGAACGATTTCTTTCAGGGAAATACCCCATCGACTTCATCGATACTTTGATTGCAGAAGGGTGCGTCTTTAAGTCTGATTAAAAAAAATACTTGAAATTAACCGAAGGCTTATTTTAATCTCATCTTTATTGAATCTTTAAGGAGGCGAGATGGATTGTTTTAAGTGTTGCAAAGCACTTTGGCACGAACGTGGTGTAATTCACCACTTCGATGTTTTCGAAATTAATTTGATTACTGCAACGCGCAAAGAGGCATTAAAAGAGGGTTTTCTTAAAGCTATTGGCCCTTCAGAAGGACAGGTAAATAGAGTCTTTGTGATTAGCGGAAGTAGGGCGAGTGAACTGAATATATTCAAAGGAGCTCTAAGACTAGGCACGTACGGTTCTCGCAAAGAGATTTGTTCAGATTGCGTTGTTCTTCCGCTATGTTGCATAAAAGATGAGGCCTTAAATTGCTTGGCTTGTTTAGTTGACCTATGTTTGGTGCCGTATTTCTGTTATAAGAGGTCCACTTATGGGTCGTTTTTTTGCGGAGCTTCTTTAGGGGATTGTTTCAACTTTCCTAAAGACTTGGTTTATTATGTGATTAAGGGGGTTTATTTGCCTCTTAGATGTTGCTGCTTTGAGACAATTGGTCCAGGAAAGCAAGGGTGTATCCCTTTTCCAATGGTGGATGAAGCTTTTTATTCTGCCGATTGCGAACAGTGCTTCCGAGAAGGGAGGACATGGTCTGAGGAGGCAAGAAAAGAGAATGCAGCTGTGATTGCCCAACAACCAAAAATGGCCATTTCTCACCAACGATCATCTGATTCGTAGCCGAAAGCAATTAATATGGGGCCGAGCTTTTTCTTAAAGGCAGCACGATGGGCTTCTGTGAAGTAGTCTCTCCAAAGCCCAATCTTTCCCGTCAATACATCCTCTTGGGATTCATGTTCATTGAGTTCTAAAGCTAATTGAGAAAGTGTGTCATTGTCAATGTTGAGGCGCAGAAAATTGCAAAGCCGCCTCAATTGAGCCTTTTGCAATGCAAGACACCCCCCCTGATGAATAGGTGCGAAATCCTCGTAAAGAAATGTAAGTGTGCCAGGTTGTCGTGCATAATAAAGGGCCTGTTCGGCAATTTTTACTAGAGAGACTTGATGAGGGCTCAATTCAGTTCTAGCAACGGTCTTTGTATCGTATTCAAAATTGATCAAATAAAGAAGTTGTTCTTGAGGGTTGAGACGAAGAAAATGCTTCCTCTGAAGTTCTGTCATGCCAGGCCATGGATGATCTTGAATGTAATAAAGCATGGAAACAACGACATCTCGAAAATCTCTAATTAAAACGATACGCTTCAGATTGGGAAAAGATGCATAGTTTGCTTCTAAGTCGGGCGATAAGCAAAAATGCGTGTGGAGAAAACCCTCTTCAAGAGGAATATACTGGGACGAAGGAAACCTAGTATGCCAGATGGCTTCTTTTTGGCTAAGGGCATAGAGAGCTTTAAGGATTATAGAAAATCCCGAGTGGGGGATCGTAATTAATGTAAAATGATCGTGATTGAGAATGAGGGGAGGATCTGCGTCAGCGATAAGTTCCTCTTTGACTACAGGACCATAGCCCCCATTCTCTTCAACGAACTCCCCAGAAGAAAGGGAGAAATTTAATAAAAGAACACAACTATAAAATACATGCTTTAGTGCTTGTCGCCTACTCATCCCGTTACCAATCAAGGTCTTTTTCATAACCTAATTGGACAAGAGTATCTCCAAGTTTGGCTTTAAAAGCTAGCTTATGTTGTTCATTGAAGCATTCTTTCCATCTACCGATGACTCCTATGTTAAAAGTACTTGCGTAATTTTGGAATTGACCTGCACCGAAGGGGTTGATGTCATCTCCATAAATTTGTCTGGCTACCTCTTCTAATGTGGCTTCATCTATATCGATATTTAGAAATTGTTGCAGACGTCTCAATTGCTCAATTTGTGCAGCAGAGGAACCACCACCTGAGGGGCCGACTAAATCTTCATAACGAAATGTCATAACCCCTGGTTGCTTGGAATATTCCGCTGCTTGTTTGGCCAATTTTGCTAAAGAGACCTGTAATGAATTTGGGGCGTCTTTAGCTACTTCTCGAACATCATATTCAAAATTGATGACAAAGAGAAGTTGGTCTTCAAAGGGCATCTTGAGAAATTGGGCTCTTTCTTCTGGTGTAAGACCTGGCCAATCGGTTTTTTTAATCTGTGAAACTATCGAGAGAGCTGCATCGCGAAAATCTCTGATCAGAATGATTTTTTTTAATTCTGGAAGCTCGTTGTAGTCAGCTTCCAACTCTGGTGGAACACAGAAATGGGTATATAAAAATCCATCCTCAGCAGGGATATACTGATAGGAAGGGAATTTAGTATGCCAAACCGCAGGCGATTGGATCAGAAAATAGAGTGTCTTTATCATTAAGTGAGATCCAGACTTTGGAACGGTAATCAGGGTAAAATAAGGGATATCATTTGCCGATAGTTTCCCCCCAAGAAAGACCAAAAGGGTTGAACATAGCGTCAAAGTTGTTCTAAATAGACTCATTTTTTCTCCTAACTAATAGTTGATGAATTTTTTGGGTATATTGCCCTTTGATGAAACAAAGGGATCGGTTTTCCACCAACTGCCATACCAATAGTGAAATCCAGCTGTTTCTGGAGGGATATGAGCTTGAAGGTCGGGATGTTGAAACAAATAGCGTGATTCGGGCTCGCTAATTGGGTAAAAGAATGTACAGGGTAGATACATGTTCCTTTTATTATGTGCTCTCGAATATTCATGCTGACAAATCAAACGGGTCAAGTAAGAAGGGCCAGTCCGTTGTACAGCATTACAGCATCTTTTATAGGCAAGATAATTTGCTTTTAAATTTTCAATCAGATCAAGGATTAAAGGATGACCTGGTGATGATGCCATAATTGCATTACACACTTTAAACATATTAAATTTATTCGTAAACCCATGTTCTAAAGGTTCAAAGCCAATGTAGAAGTCAAATGAATGGTGCAGTTCTTCGAAGATTTCTGGATTTATGCATTCAAAATCGAGATCTGCATAAACACCCCCAAACTGTGACAAAATTTCCAAACGTACAATATCTGATTTTTCCCCGTAATTGGTCGATTGGTCATACAATGCACGATTGTAAAGGTTCAACTTATCGATCTCTTTTTCAGTCCAAAGTCTGTATTCCCACCCTTCTAGATTAATCCAGGTGTTCATCCACTCACGGAAAACCTCTGGAACTGGGCTGCCTAACCAAATTTGGTGAATAATTCGAGGGATTCTTAAAGTTGATTGGTCATTAGAGGCCTCTTCGATGTTTTTATAATACATCGAACGAAAGAACTCGATTAATTGTTGATTTCTTGCGTCATATTGTTTGCGATTTTTAAGGTTGAATCCAGGATCTATTGTTTCTAGATCTAAACCAATTCTTAACATTGATTGATCGAAATCAGGGTAGGCAATTGTAGCATTGAGCCCCTGAAAACAAAACGAAAGACCGACTAAAAATGTGGTAAAAAATATTTTACCTAAAACTTTATAGATGTGCAACATGCAAAAGCTCCCACTTTTTTTATAACTACGTAAGTGTTTCTTCCTAAGGAATTGTTAAAAAAGTCGATTGTAGAAAAAAAAGTGCCTAATTGCAAGCTTTTTTTAAAAAAAAATTTTGATTTACGGATCGCAACTTTATAAAATCTTTAAATTAAAAGATGTAGAAAAATTATTTTAATCCAAAAATTTTTGCTTTGGACATCTCAAGAGGGAATTTCTTCATAAAATAATTCAGAAAAATCGTCCTGGGTTTACTTTGCTACGATTTTAGGGGAAAAACTTCTTATTGCGTTTCTTGCTACGAAATTTGTTGCCTGATGCATTAGTGTGTCCATAGATGACCTCATAGATATTGGTCACGGACAAAAAGGCATTTTCATCGACTGAAAGGACCAAGTCCTTTAGATCGGCAAGATCGAGCCGTTCTACGATGACAGTTAAGAGTTCTTTTTCCTGTCCTGAGTAACCTCCCTTACCATGAGTAATGGTAACGCCGAGGCCAAGATCCTTGAGAATGGCATCTTTTAACTCGTTTGGTTTACTCGAGATGATCGTTACGGACTTGATTTCTTCGAGCCCTACGATGACAAGGTCAATCATCTTAAAAGCAACGATGTAGGTCAGCAAGGATTTGACTGCAATGTGCCAATCTAAAAAAATCAACCCATAGCCTGCAAAGACAAAGAAATTAAAGAAGAGAACCACTTGCCCAACCGTGAATCCAAAGCGTTTGTTTGCTATGATACCCATAATTTCACTTCCGTCGAGGCAGCCCCCATAACGAATGATCAAGCCGCAGCCAACTCCCAGAATCGCACCGCCTAGGACGATGATTTCAAGGGCATCACCCATAAAAGGGGGAATGGGCTCTAGGGCAATCATGAAAAAAGCGAAGATCAAGACGGCAATGAGCATTTGTAGAACAAATGCTTTACGAATGTATTTGTAGGCTAAATAAATAAAGGGCAAGTTGACAAGGACGATATAGACGGAAATTAAGGCGTCATTGGTAAGTCGACCTAAAATCATAGAAATGCCTACCACGCCTCCATCAATCAGGTGGTGGGGATAGAGAAACATTCTGATGGAGAGGGCTGCTAGAAATGAACCCAATCCTATCCAGAGATAACCCATCACCTGGTTTAGCATTGATTTTGCTGTAGATGTGGTAGAAGCCATGGACACAGAATATATGATCCGTAATGTTCTAGTAAAGAAAAATAGGTGAATTCAAGAACCAATCTAGAAAGAAAAAAGATGCGCGAGAGAAGGGGCTCGAACCCTCAACTTCCAGCGTGACAGGCTGGTGCTCTAACCAATTGAACTACTCCCGCATAATCTAAGTGTAGTGCATCTTCTTTAACTTGGGCGCAAAAGGATTTGAACCTATGACCGCCTGTGTGTAAGACAGGTGCTCTACCGCTGAGCTATACGCCCCCAATCTCTTTCCCTCATGGGGACTAAAGGAGATATACTATTTGAAAAGGATATTTATTCTCAAGTAATATATCAATCTATGAAGCGATTATTTATTTTGCTATTGTTTGCCTCTCTTTCAGGATGCTCTCCCAGTTCGATTTGTGAGTATAGAACTGAGGGGGAGGAGCCCATCAAGAGATTAATTTACGAGCTCTCTCAAATAGAGACTGTAGGCCAACTAGAGGCGAGAGAAGGGCGATTAAAAAAATGCTTTTCTTCTCTTGTAGATTTAATGATTGCAGCCAAGAAATTTCAAGCCAAACGCCATGATGAAGGGGGAGAAGTCACCTTTTGGCAGTTAGAACTCAGCGAAGCTCTCAGACGTGAAATGATCAGAATTTATGAGATTGAGGGCTGTAGCGAGCTTATGGAGGAAATCGAGCGGGATGCACTACATAAGCTCGATATCATGGAGAGATGCTACTAAGTGGCAAAGAAAGTGCTTGTAAAAGCTGAGCTACTCATTTACAATCAGGTCATGATGAGAAAACTCGTATTATTGGTTTCCTTTTCTTCTTCGGGAACGCCCAGTTCGGCCGGGCGTTAATTATTTCTTTTTAATTTTTCTACATTTATCCAATTAAAAAACAGAAACTTAGCGAGTTATTTTTATGGCATTTTTTAGTTATTTGAGTCAGATCAATCATCTTTTTACTTTATTTTTCATTTTTCCTGCGGTGATAGCCGCTGGTTTTTATCTCACATTTAAACTTCGCTTTCTTCAATTGACACATCTGAAAAAAAGCTTTTTGTGTTTTACGAAGAACAAATCAACTGATGGCAACATTAGTCGTTTTCGAGCCATCTGCTCTGTCCTTGCAGGTAATCTGGGTACTGGAAATATCTCTGGGATGGCTATTGCCATTGCTACAGGAGGACCAGGAGCTCTTATTTGGATGTGGATCATGGTCTTTTTTGGTTCGATCATTCAATTCGCAAGTTGTGTTTTGGGTGTCACCTATAGAACAAAAACAAAATCCGGCGAGTATGTGGGAGGCCCCATGTACTATCTTAAGCAAGGTCTAGGTTATAGAAAAACGGGGATTCTTTTTGCTGCATTGGCGATTTTTGGAGCCATTGCAATAGGAAATTTGGCTCAAATCAATTCGGTTATACTTCCTCTTGCTAAGCTGGGATTAAATCCCTTTTATTGTAGTTTAGCCATTGCTGCCATTCTCGGATTTACTGTCATTGGAGGGATTCAGCGGATTTCTCATTTCGCTTCTTTTATTATTCCATTGAAGGCATTCCTGTACCTTGGAACAGCAATTGTTATTTTAGCAATGCAGTATGAGTTAATCATTCCTGCATTCAAGCTTATGTTTCATGAGGCGTTTAACTTCTCAGCTCTTATTGGAGGGGCTGCTGGCGCGGGTGTCTTAAAAGCTATTACAACCGGATTTGATAGAGGGCTCTTTGCAACCGATGCAGGTCTCGGTATTGTGCCGATTCTACAAGCAAGTGTAAAGTCTGAGCATCCTGTAATCGATGGTATTGCTTCTCTTATTGCCCCACTTGTTGTTATGATTGTATGCACCGCAACGGGACTTGTATTGATAGTTACAGGTGCCTATCAAGAGCCGCTTTTGCAGAGCACTAATATGGTGACCCATGCCTTTTCAAAGGGCCTTCATCATCCAATTGGTAGCTATATTGTGATCTTCTCCCTTGTTTTGTTCGCATTTACAACCATTATGGCTTGGTGTTACTGCGGAGAAAAAGCTTTGAACTTCATTTTAGGAAAAGAGAAAGCAGAGCTATTTCGCTATCTCTATATCGCTATGATTCCTATCGGAAGTTTATTGAAGGTGGATATCATCTGGATTCTTGCCGATGTTGCCGTATCTCTCATGCTTACCATCAACTTGATCGGAATAGTGGGACTCTCAAACCGCGTGATCGAGGCAACCAGAGAATATGAAGCTGTCAGCACAAGTTCTTAGGCTTTGGGGAATTCGAAAGTTTTGTTTAGGGATTCGAAGATCGTCTTATGCGCTTGGTGATGTTTGTAGTCAGTTAAGTCTTCCACGTGGATGGGAACGCAAGTGATGTATCCTTGGGCGAGTAAGTTAATATCGCTTTCATCATCTTCTGCGTGAATATCCCATCCATCTTGCATAGGATATTTTTTGGTCCCTTTTAATGAGGAGTCGCTCCCAATTCGGACATCCCAATAACTTTGCCCCTGCTTTGCGAGCTTAAATCCTTGGATTCCATCAGTATCTGCTGAAGGGAAGTTAATGTTCATCAAGGTCCCTTTGGGAATAGGATGTTCAATGAAGTGCTTCATGATCATCGGGATGTAGGGTTCTACCTTTTTGAATTTTTCCTCGCCACCTTCGTATACACAAGAGAGGGCAATTCCAGGAACTTTACAAAAAGTGGATTGTATGACTGCCCCAACTGTGCCGCTATACATGATATTGCGGCCGGCATTACTACCGTTATTGATACCAGAAATGATAAAATCAGGATCCTCTTTCAAGAGGTAATGGAGGGCAAACTTGGTGCAGTCCGCAGGTGTTCCAAAGACTTTCCAAGCCTCAACTCCTTCAGGCCAATGGACTTTCTCAGCTTCAATGAAGCGAGATTTTGGTAGCGAAATACCCACCCCTTTACAGGATTGGTCTTCTGCAGGTGCTACAATTGTCACATCGGCATGATCCTTTAGTGCTGACCAAAGGTGATGAATTCCAGGAGCATCAATACCATCATCATTACATATTACAACTCTAGGTTTTTTCATTTAGTATATCCTACAATATTTGGATCGTTCTTGTATTGAGTAATAGATGATAGGGCCCATATTGTAAATGAACTAATGATAAAACCAGGAATGATCGAGGGGACCTCGAAAGCAAAGTTTTTGTTAATCAAGGGCCAAAAGATGGCTACAAGGGTCCCGGAAATTAATCCGCCCCAGGCTCCGATTCGGTTAGCACGCTTAGAATATAGGCTAAAAAGTACAAGGGGTCCAAACGAGGCGCCTAAACCAAACCAAGCAAAGCTGACCAAGCTAAAAATCGTCGAACTTGTGCTGCAAGCGATTGAGAAAGAGATTAATGCGACAATTAAAATGCTGATTCTCGAGACGACCAAAAGTTCTTTAGAGCTGGCTTCTTTTCTTAGTATCCTCTTGTAAAAATCTTCTGATAAATTGGATGCTAGTACGAGGATCTGAGAATCCATACACGTGATCGTAGCTCCTAAAATGGCACACAAGATGAAGGTGGCTACAAAGGGGGTAAATAATTGCAGAGCCATCTCGATGAAAATGAGCTGATTATTTTCAATTCCCGTCTTTGAATAAAAGGCGATGGCGACTATTCCGACGAGGGTAGCGGCGCTAAGTGATATTGCCTGCCATGTGATTCCGACCCATTTTGATTTGGGCATCTCATTGACGTTCTTGATTCCCATGAATTTGGTTACAATATGGGGCTGACCAAAGTAGCCCAATCCCCAGCCACAAGTTAGAAAGAGAATCGAGAAGAGGGTTTTAAAAGAAAAGTCGGGGATAAATCCCTCAAAGTCTTGTTTTGCTTGGATGGCATTGACAATAACCTCGCTTCCTCCCAAGTGGAAGTAGGCATAGAGAGGGACAAACACAATCACAGAGAGCAAAAATAGGCCTTGAAAAAAGTCGGTCCAGGCAAGGGTAATGTAACCGCCGATGAATAGATAAGGGATGATGATGAGAATTCCTAAAGTGATTCCTGTAATGTAGCTCAAGCCAAAGAGGGTTTCTGTCAAAAGACCCAACGCTACAAGTCCGCCTGAGATGTAGATGGTGTAAAAAATCATTGAGGCAATGACCGTGACAACACGGATTAAGCCTGTCGTATCGGAAAAACGGCTTTCAAAGAAGGAGGAAAGAGTTAAACTTTCATAGGATTCGGTCATTGTTCTTAATTTTGGGGCAACGAATTGCCAATTGAGAAACATGAAAACGGTCAATCCGATAGCAGTCCAAGCTTGGGAAAGGCCCAGTGCAAAAATGACGGCAGGGTAAGCCATGAATATCCAACTACTCATATCGCTTGCATGGGCGGCAAGGGCCGTTAACCAAAAGCTCATCTTTCGGCTTCCTAGAATGAAATCCCGTGAAGTCTGGTTTCTCTTTTTCGAGGCAAACCCGATGACAAACAAAATGGCAATATAAAGAAAAAATGCTAATACAGAGGAGGTTTTCATGGGCGCATTATAGAGAATTCTTGGTTATTTAACAAGTTCAAACCCGGGTTTCAACTTCTGCGAATTTCCTCGCTGCTTTGTCGGACCCATAGTTGATTGCGGCCAATTCAAGATTTCTCCTCACATGGGGGAAATCGGCTTCAAGAGAAGCTATGATATCCTTGACCGTTCTTCTGTTTGAGGTAGCGCCAATCGGGCACTGGCACATAAAGCGCAAAAAATGATTTTGCTCAGCAAAGGCCCGAATCATCTCTTCCCCTACAAAGATCAAAGGACGGAGTAGGGTCACCTCAAAGGCAACCATGCGAAGCTTTGGAAGGATCGCAACAAACTCTCCCTTATGGAATAAATTGAGGAGGAGGGTTTCAATTGAATCATCCCGGTGATGGCCAAAAGCGATTTGATCAAAGCCCCGTTTCTTAGCTTCAGTGAAGAGGAGGCGGCGTCTTTCCCTTGAACAAGGATAGCATCCCGTAGGGCCATTTTGCTGAGCTGATTCTGTGATGACGAGCGGAATCTCTAATCTATGACAAACTTCTTTCAGATAGTTTTCTGCAATCGAAGCTCCACATGAAAATTGCCCGGAGATGTGAATGGCCAAAAGATCTAAAGGAGGAAACCCGCGCCCTGAAAGAGCCTTAAGCATAAAAAGCAAGGTGAGGGAATCTTTGCCCCCACTAAGAGCAATAGCGATCTTGGATGATTCAAGAATATTATACTCATAGCAAGCTTTTCGAACTTGGCTTTCAATCTTTTTTCCCATTCCTGAAAAAGGGGGAGAAGGTATTTCTACTGTACACTTAGTCGTCATGGTGTTAGATTACCGATCTAAAAGAATAACCATGCAAGAGCATAGGATGACGAATAAACCAAATCGAAATGATCCCTGTCCCTGTGGTTCAGGAAAGAAGTATAAAAAGTGTTGTGGTCAACCCGGGATGGCTAAACATACGGCGACTCTTCTAGATCCGGCAAAAGTAGCGGGATCGCTCTTAGGGCGCATCTCCCAAGCAGGTTCTGCGTTCTCTGCTGACCGAAAAATTAACGTAATGACCAAGCACGTGACGGTAGGTAAACTTCCGACAAATGCTCCAGAAGTCAAGCCAGAACCGCCAAAAGAAGAAAAGACGCCTCCTTCTCAAGAAAATGATTTGAGCTAAAATCTCTTCTTTGGTAAAGTTTTGCAACAATCTTGTGCTGGAGTAGCTCAACTGGTAGAGCGCCCGACTTGTAATCGGATGGTTGAGGGTTCAAGTCCTTTCTCCAGCACACTTTTACCTTCATAGGACTTCTGGGGGAGTCGCATAGCGGCCAATTGCAGAAGACTGTAAATCTTCCGGATTTATCCTACGCCAGTTCGAATCTGGCCTCCCCCATCTTCCAAATTTTTTTTTAAAGAGTCGGATTTTACCTTACTGGTTGCGGTTTAGGGAAATTCGGTTTACAATTTTCTCCGTAAAACGGGGAAAAAATGACTGTAGAATCAATAAACAGCTATGCGAGGGACCAGAATCAAAGTTTTTCTTGCTTTGATGAGGTGAATATTTGGGCTCACGAGCACCCCACCACAATTAAAATTTTAAGAATTGCTGGGCTTATCCTAGGTGTGGGTTTGTTGGCCTATATTTCATTTGCAGTACCCCCTTTAGACATAGGTCGAGTAATAATCATGGGGATTGCTGGGGTGCTCTTGATCCTAGCTTCTTTGAGTTCTTTACCTCATGCCCCTAGCTCCGATTCTTCATCTTCTGATGAAAGTGAATCTTCTCGTTCTCCTTCACCCGCGTTCTCTTTTGATCCACCTTGCGATGAAGGGGTAGAACAAACCATGCGCGTTATGGAAATGGTTAGACCTTATTTCCACTCGGCCTATACAGCGGGGAGGACTTGGGATAAAATCACACGAGTGATTCATGGGAGGGGATACTCTGTTGAACGGGCTAATCATGGGTTACCTCATGGTTTAAGACAAGGGGCCTTGGCGAAAGATATTTTTAAGCTCCTGCTAGAATCCTCTATTTCGGACTCTTCTGGCATTGTTGAATGGGCGCACAGTAAACACCAATTAGATCATCAGTGGGTTCAAAAGATTGAGATGGCGGCTTCTTTTCAAAGATCTGGACGTCAAAGTGAGTGCAACAATACGAGCCAGCCTGATCTGTATAAAAGGTATGAGATGCAGGATACGCTATATTTTAGAGAGCATGCTGAACAGTCTCCGCTCTTTGCCCATGATTTCGAGAGACATATTTTTGAAGAAGCGATCTTGTGGTCTAACCCCGGAACGCTAGATGAAGGCGGGATAGAAGATTTAAACCCGGTTGGCTACTTATTTCCCTCATAGGCGCTAGCGAAGCGAGCAAAATTTAAACGATCACGACGAAGCTAAGGGTATTCCCTTAGCGAGGAGTGATTGTTTAAAGAT
>JAJZEO010000023.1 GCA_021847505.1 bacterium | reverse complement strand
AAGACCTGGGGTTCCGCGTGTGCCGAACTCCCGTCCAGAGCCCGGAAAGTAACGGCATGGCGGAATCGTTTGTGAAAACCTTCAAACGTGATTATGTGTCTCTTCATTCCTGTCCCGATGGCTTGACGGTCCTGAAGCAATTGTTCCACTGGTTCGAGGATGACAACGAGCACCATCCCCACAAGGGGTTGAAAATGCGGTCTCCACGGGAGTTCCGTCGTGCTTATTTAGCCCAAACAGGGTGTCCGATTAATTAGGGGCAACTCCACGAAGATCCAAGAAAGAAAGAATTTTTCAAAAAGTTAGGGCGGCAACATAGTGTCATCAAGCTTCGTTATCTGAATAACCTTGAGGGAGTCCAATCGAACTTCTATGGAAAAGTGAAGATATTCCGGGGTACCCAGAGTTTGGTAATGCCGTGTTAAGTCATCTTTAGTTGTTTTCTAAAAGACGCGTAAGCCTTGGAGAGACCTTCTTTCAAATCTGTTTTAGGAAGCCAATGCATGGAGTTTAAGTGTGAGTTATCAAGAAGCTTTCTTGGGGTTCCATCTGGCTTGGTAGTATCAAATTGAATTTCTCCATCAAAACCAATAACGTCAGCTACCAATTTTGCAAGCTCAGCGATGGAAAGATCCATTCCATATCCAATATTAATTAAAGGAGGGAGGGAATCCTTAAAGAAATTATCAAATTGATTGTCGTCTAGTCCCATTAAAAAAATGCAGGCATCAGCCATGTCATCACTGTATAGAAACTCTCTTCGAGGCTGTCCCGTTCCCCAAACAACAACCTTGGAACTTCTGTTCGATTTAGCCTCATGCATTTTCCGTATCAATGCGGGGACAACATGTGATGTTTCAAGATTGAAGTTATCATCTGGACCGTAAAGGTTGGTTGGCATGGCCGCTAAAAATCTTGTACCGTATTGCCTATTATAGGCCCAGCACATTTCGATACCCGCGATTTTTGCAATAGCGTATGGGCGATTCGTAATCTCAAGGGGGCCTGTCAACAGGTATTCTTCCTTGATCGGTTGATCGCAGTCTCTTGGATAAATACACGATGAGCCAAGAAAAAGAAGCCTTTTTACAGAATTTTCCTTGCATTCATGAATAACATTCGTTTGGATAGCAATGTTGTCATAGATGAATTCAGCCGGACGGGTACTATTTGCTAAAATGCCACCGACTTTGGCTGCAGCAAGAAAAACAAATTCTGGTTTTTCTTTTTTAAAAAATGAGCGAACCGATGTCTGATCGGTTAGATCAAGTTCACTATGCGTTTTAGTGATAAGATTCACATACCCACTTTTTTGAAGTCCCCTCAACAGGGCAGCGCCCACCAATCCTGTGTGCCCCGCCACATATATTCGACTGTTTTTCTCGATAACATTATCCATGATGGTGAAACACCTTATACCCATGCTGCTTTACCAAATTGTCTCGCTCCGCAATTTTTAGGTCTTCCTGGACCATTTCAGTTACTAAATCTTTGAAACTCACTTTAGGAACCCAATTTAGTTTTGTCTTAGCTTTGGTCGGGTCGCCAAGAAGTGTATCAACTTCTGTGGGGCGATAATATCGAGGATCAACCGATATAATGCATTTTCCGTTGGAATCATATCCTTTCTCATCAATGCCTGCTCCAGTCCAACGGAGCGAAATATCTAGCTGGCCAGCTACCGCCTCAATGAACTCACGCACGCTGTGTTGTTCCCCCGTGGCGATCACAAAGTCCTCAGGCTGAGATTGTTGCAGCATAAGCCATTGCATTTCTACATAATCTTTCGCATGCCCCCAGTCCCTCATTGCATCTAGGTTACCGAGAAAGAGCTGATCCTGAAGGCCAAGCTTTATTCGGGTGAGCCCTCGGGTAATCTTTCGCGTAACAAAAGTTTCCCCTCGGGTTGGCGACTCATGATTGAATAGAATTCCATTACAGGCAAAAATTCCATAGGCTTCCCTGTAGTTAACTGTTATCCAATATGCATAGAGTTTAGCAACTGCATACGGCGAGCGGGGATAAAAAGGTGTGCTTTCATTCTGCGGAATTGACTGAACTTTTCCAAAAAGCTCAGAGGAAGATGCTTGGTAAAACCTTGTTTTTTTTTCAAGCCTCAAAATACGCAGGGCTTCTAGTATCCTGAGTGTACCCAATCCGTCAACATTTGCGGTGTATTCAGGCTCTTCAAAGGAAACTGCGACATGGCTTTGGGCTGCTAGGTTATATACTTCGTCTGGTTGAATGCTTTGGATTATGCGGACTAGATTATTTGAGTCTGTCATATCTCCATAATGGAGAAAAAAGTTACAATCTTTTTCATGAGTATCATGATAAAGATGATCGACCCGATTTGTGTTAAAAAGAGAAGATCGACGTTTAATCCCGTGGACAGTATATCCTTTGCCAAGCAAGAATTCTGCAAGATAGGCACCGTCCTGACCAGTTACGCCGGAAATCAAAGCTACTTTCTTCATAAAACTCCAGTCTGTCAGACTAAGCCCCCATCAACGGTGAGTCGATGGGGTGAGTTTAGACCTTGGAAGGCCGTCTTCAAATTGACACATTTCTTAGCCCACTTGCTGATTAAGTAAAAACTCGCATGTGGACTAGTCCGTGAGCGGATAGTTTTAGGCTATAAGGAGAAAGTTGTCAGCTTCCTTCGAAAAAGACAATAAAAATATGTTTAATATTAGCCTAAAATATCAAGAAAAAATAGACCATACGGATGGTTTGTGAATAACAAGTAGAGTTATCTGCTTTCCATATGCGATAGAGAGGGCGGCTGGGAAAGCCAGAGATGGTTAAAGTTCTTCCTTAAAGTAGTAAATGACCTGATCTTTAGATTGAAAGGGTAACTAACTTGATCAGGGCAACACCCATTTGGGGTGGAAGCTGCTTACTTTTGCACTCTTCCCCTACCTCCCCACTGCCTGCATCATCTCTTTGGGATAGCGTTCCCCCGCCGCCACTCCCGGGGGAAATGCCTCTGCGAGTCTCACCACATCCAGAAAAGAAATCTTCTTCTTGAATGTCTCCGCATTCTCTTCCAGATGAGCCCTTGATTTTGCTCCCGGGATCGGAATCATGTCCGGCCCCTGGGCATAGATCCAAGCCAGAGCGACCTGTGCCGGGGTCATGCCATGCTTCTTCGCGACCTCATCGATGACCGCAAGGAGTTTTGTGTTTTTCTCAAGGTTCTCAGGGGAGAAGCGAGGGGTATGCACCCGGTAGTCCCCTTCGGGAAGGTCCTTTTGGGATTTGATCCGGGCCGTCAGGAAC
>JAJZEO010000084.1 GCA_021847505.1 bacterium | reverse complement strand
ATGGAAAGTCCTTAAAAAAGGCCACCCCTTCCATGGCTGTCAAGGTGACGGGACTTTCAGGAGTTCCCTCTTCTGGTAGCGAATTCATCATGCTCGCCGATGAAAAGGAAGCTCGTAAGATTTCAGAAGAGAGGCGCGCTGCTGCAAGATTCCAAGAATTGAAGAAAAGGAGCAGCAAGTCCCTCGAGCACTTAATGACCGATAGCGTTGAAAGACAACGAAAGAAAACCCTCAATATTATCCTAAAAGCTGACGTAGGGGGATCCCTTGAGGCTGTTAGAGAAACCATTCTTAATATACCTACCGATAAGGTCGAGATTAACTTTGTTTCAACCGATGTGGGTCAAATCTCTGAGTCTGATATTGAGAGAGCCAGCGCTTCTGGGGCCATTATCGTAGGGTTTCATACCAATATTGAAAGCCATGCTGAGATTTTGTTGAAGAATATGAAAGTAAAAATCCTTCAGTCGGATATCATTTATCACCTTGTCGATGAAGTCAAAGAACATATGATTTCCATCCTTGATAAGGTCCGTCAGGAGACCCAGGTGGCCACTGCTAAGGTTCTTGCTACATTCAAGTCTTCCCATTTAGGAGTCATCGCTGGTTGTCAAGTTACTGACGGTGTTGTCAAACGTTCTTTTTATGTGAGACAATATCGTGAGGGTGAAGAAATATGGGCAGGGTCTCTTTCTTCCTTAAAGCGTCACCAAGACGATGTGAAAGAAGTGAAGAAAGATCTAGAGTGCGGGATTGTTCTAAATGGAACCAACGATATTAAAGAAGCCGATGAGCTTAAGTTCTTCGAAGTAACGTACATTACCCAAGAGTTATAGAGATGACAAGTAGAAGAATTGAACGAGTAAATTCGCTTTTAAGAGAAGTTATCTCTGAGACTATTACCCAGGATTTGAAGAATATCCCCATCCCTGAGCTAATTACGGTAACTGCAGTCGAGACTACTAGTGATCTTCGTCATGCCAAAGTATTCATCAGTCTAATTCAGGCTGATACCAAAATGAAGGAAGAGACGATCGCCATGCTTACAGCTGCTGCAGGGGCTATTGGGGCGATTTCCTCAAAAAAAGTAGTGATGCGTTATTTTCCTCAGCTCACTTTCAAAATTGACGAATCGATTGAAAACTTCATGCAAATCGATAAACTTCTAAAACAAATAGAAAAAGATAAGAACCAGCAAGGCGACTGAAATATATTACTGGGATAGGTTCATGAATGACACTCTCTGAGTCAGGGATCCTCTTAATAGACAAACCCCCTAAAAAAACTTCCTTCTATCTTGTTCATGCTTTACGCAAGATTACCGGAATTAGCAAAATAGGTCATACGGGCACCCTTGATCCACTAGCGACAGGGGTCATGGTGATGCTCATTGGACGGAGTGCTACCAGGCTTTCCTCTCAAATGGTCGGTCATGACAAAATCTATGAGACTTCCATTCGATTGGGGGTCCGTACTACCACCTTTGATGATGAAGGAGTAATTACAGATCGCTCTGAAATTGTCCCTTCTCTTTCACAGATTGAAGATGCCTTATTGGAGTTTCAAGGATCGACTAGGCAAATTCCTCCGATGTATTCAGCAAAAAAAGTCGCAGGGCAAAAATTGTATGAACTGGCTCGCAAGGGTGTCGAAATCGAAAGGGCCCCTATCAATGTCTGGATGAAAATTGATCTCATCGACTATCAATACCCGTTGTTAACCATTAGAATTCATTGCTCAAGCGGCACTTACATCAGAACTCTGGCTGATGATATTGGAACTACTCTTGGGTGTTTCGGCTCTGTTTCAAAACTCTGTCGTCTCAAAAGTGGTCCCTTTTCACTCGAAGACTGCCTCCCCCTCGATCAAGTCGGCAAGCAAACAATCGTAGCTTATAATCAGAATTTTAGGAGTTTAAGTGAGATCGTTCCACAATCTGTCCTCTGTACCTGAAATGAATGGTCCTATTGCCATTGCTGTCGGGTTTTTTGATGGCGTCCATTTAGGACATCGTGCACTCATTGCCGAAATGAAAAAGAAAGGTCGCGTTTTCCTTGTTGCTTTTTCCAACCAACCAAAAAGTGTGCTCGCTTCGGAAAAAACCATTCCTTGTATTACCACAAACAGACATAAGGCGTTACTCCTTTCTGAGATGGGAGTCGATGACTACCTCACTTTGCCCTTTACACAAGAAATCGCTAAGATGCCTTATAACCTTTTCCTTGAAGAACTTCATTCTGCTACTCTTTTCACTGATATTTTTTTCGGAGAAAATGACGCAATCGGGAACGAAAAAAAAGGAACACCTGAAAAAATCCATGAATTGGGCAAACAAATAGGGTTTACAGCCCACTACATACCCAAGTTAACTGCCGATGGAGCCGCTATTTCAAGCAGTAGAGTTCGAGAAGCTTTGGCCGCGGGCGACCTACATTTGGCTCTAAAATTCCTAGGAAGACCTTTCTCCGCTGAACTTGACCCCTCAGACCCGTATATTGAACCAGGCCTCTTAAAGCAAGGCCGCTATTTAATTTCCCCCGCCTCCAACTCTTCCGAGCAGTTTGATATCAATCTTAGCGCAAATGGGGAAATACAATTTATTGGAAAAAAACCTCAGACTGCACGTTCTGAATATTACCTCTTTAACTCCGGAGATCGTTAACGAATGTCAACCAACCTTTCATGTGGAATTGTGGGATTGCCCAACGTGGGTAAGTCAACCCTTTTTAATGCCCTAACCAAGCTGATGATTGCAGCCAATAACTTCCCTTTTTGTACCATCGATCCCAACATAGGTATTGTGGACGTCCCCGATCCTAGACTCCAAAAATTATCCGACGTGACTCATAGCCAAAAGACAGTTCCCGCGACGATCTCCTTTGTCGATATTGCGGGATTAGTTAAAGGAGCTTCACAAGGAGAAGGTCTCGGCAACAAGTTCCTTTCCAACATCCGCGAAACTGATCTGATTGTCCATTTAGTGCGCTGCTTTGAAGACGACAATGTGGTCCATGTCCTCGGAAAGATCGATCCCATTTCAGACATTGAAGTGATCAATCTCGAATTGATCCTCTCCGATCTTCAGACAGCTGAAAAAGTCTTCACAAAACTGGAAAAAGGGGCAAAAGGGAAAAAAGAGTCCCCTGTTGCCCTTGAAAGTCTTAAAAAAGCGATGGACCACCTCAATCAAAACCTCCCTTTACGGACCCTAGAGCTCAATGAGGAAGAAGAAGAGAGCCTAAAGTCTTACCAATTCATTACAAAAAAACCCGTCATCTACTGTACGAATGTCTCTGAAGTAGAC
>JAJZEO010000068.1 GCA_021847505.1 bacterium | reverse complement strand
GACCGCCATTCAATCATCGAAAATATTACTCAATTTGAAGAGCTTGCTGCCTTAGGCTTTGTCTCCCCTCTCTTAAAAAATGGTGTTTCTAACGAATATTTTAAAGATGCCGATATTACAAAAGCTCATGATTATCTAGTTCTAGGTTTAAATGAATTAGGATTAAATAGCCCTGCCGATTTAGGTGAGATTCATTATGCCTACTCTGATGCAGCCACAGATAAGAAGATCGCCCAGGCCCTCCAACAGCAATGGAATAAACAGCTTGGGGTCCAGGTTAGACTTGAAGAATATCCTATGAATCATCTTTCAGACAAACTCAATCGTAGGGACTACCAAATGGGGCAAGTCACCTACATTGCCCAATACAATGATCTGATGAACATTCTCGATCGTTTTAAGATAAAGACCAATTTAAAGAACTACCCCGGCTGGGAAAACAATGAATATGTTCAGCTTTTGGAAAGTTCCGCGTTTGCTTCTACTCCAAGTGAGAGATTTCAAATCTTGGAGAAGGCAGAGCAAATCATGATCTCAGAAATGCCTATTGCGGGGATATACCATTGGGGAACGATTTCTATGCAAAGCGAAAAAGTTCATGACCTTTTCATTTCCCCGGTGGGTTCGCTACATTTTAACTACACAAATATTGATGATTAACCATCTCTAAAGGAGATAGGAATTGAGAACTATTCACCGCTGTGTATTACGATCTTCCTCCTTCGTGTTGGTTCTATTCATATCCCTGGGTTTCTCTTGCTCCAAAAAAGAAGTAAAAAAGCAGAAATGCCAACTTCACTTGAATATTAATCAGGACCACTTGACTTTGGATCCAAGGAGGGGTGCTGATTTTTCCTCGGTTTCAGTACAATTCCTAATCTTTGAGGGTCTTGTTCGGATGACCCCCTACGCTACAAAAGCACCTGCACTCGCTGAAACTGTCGAAATATCTGATGACTTATTAAAATATACCTTCCATTTAAGAGAGGCCTATTGGTCTGATGGAACACCCATTACTGCCTTTGATTTTATCCAAACATGGAAAGATATATTAAATTCCAACTTCCCCTCCCCCAATGCCCATCTCCTTTTTCCCATTCGCAATGCCGAGCTCGCAAAGCAGGGGCAGATCTCTGATCGTGAAATTGGGATTCGGGCCCTTGATCATAAAACTATCGAAGTCTATCTTGAACAACCCACCCCTTATTTTCTCGACATGCTAAGCTTTGCTATTTTCCATCCGGTCAATCAAAGTATTGCTGTTAGAGATTCAAAGTGGGCTGAAGGCAAGGATGGCATTTTGGTTTCAAATGGCCCCTTCAGGCTTAAAGAATGGCGTCATGGGTACTACATTATTCTTGAAAAAAACCCTTATTATTGGGATGCAAGCAATGTCGAACTCGAAGAAATTCGCATTTCACTTGTGAATAGCGAGCAGACAGCACTACAACTCTACGAACAAGGAGAGCTCGATTTCCTGGGCCTTCCCTTTACCGGGATTGTTTCAGACTCAGTACCCAATCTTCTCGATCGTGGGATGATCAAAACCACGTCATTACCTGCATCGACAATCTGCTGCTTTAATATGCAGTCCTTTCCGTTTCACAATAAAAACATACGAAAAGCATTTGCCTATGCAATTAATCGACAGGAAATTATCAATAATGTAACTCAGCTCGAAGAAGAAAATGGAATCCGGCTGTTGCCCAAAGCTCTTGGTTTCAATTCACAACCCTTCTTTGAAGATGGAGATATTCAAAGAGCCCAGGAATTTCTTGAAAAGGGGTTAAAGGAACTCGGCACAACTATCGAAAAACTTGGTCCGATCAAATTGCTTCACGCCTCATCAGGGATTTATCCGATGGTTGCACAGGCTCTCCAAACCCAGTGGCTAAAAAACCTCGGGATATTGGTACGCTTAGAGGGATATGAGTACAAGGTATTCCTCGATAAATTGACCAAACGAGACTATCAAATGGGCCAATGTGTCTGGATTGCCCAATATCTAGACCCAATGAACATCTTTGATCGGTTTAAAAACCGGCTCTTACTAAAAAACTACCCAGGCTACGATAACCCTGATTATGAAAAAATCCTTGAAACATCGATGAAAATTGGGGATACCGAAGAAAGGTTCCAGTATTTGAAGCAAGCCGAAGCTTTATTAGTGGATGATATGCCGCTTACAGCAATTTATCATTGGAAAAATGCCTATCTTATCAAAGACTATGTTCAAAATTTTTGCTTCAATCCAGCTGGTGGTTATTTCTTTCAAGAAGTGAGTTTTGATGAAGGTAGGAAGTCCGAGTTGACACCCACCCTCTCTAAAAAACACCCCTTAAATTTAAGCGCGCAAATAGCAGTAAAGTGATCCAAATAGTGAAAAACCCTTGTTGGGACCGGGTTATTTGACTTTACAAATAGATTGTTTTAACTTTATAATTTCTAAACGATGGGTAGAAAAAGGAAATACTTTCTTATCGTATCTATTTCCCTTGCTTGTCTTTTTACAGCAAAGGGCCTCTCGTTTTTGCTTCGGGATAATCCTCAAAAAAAAGCTCTTTCCAACGAATCCTCGATCCTCCATCTAAATATGTCTAGGGCTCCATTAACCTTGGACCCAAGGAAAACCTGTGATCATCTCTCCTTTTCACTAGAATACATGCTCTTTGAAGGTCTTATGAAACCTTCCGAGGAGGGGGCGATTACTTATGGGCTTGCTAAATCTTATGAAATTTCAGCTGACCAACTTACCTATACTTTTCATTTACGCCCCTCCTATTGGTCTGATGGGGAACCTGTGACAGCTTATGATTTTGAAAGGACATGGAAGGAAATTTTAAGCCCCTCTTTCCCTTCTCAAAGTCCAAACCTTCTTTATCCAATCGAAGGTGCTCTTTTGGCAAAGAAAGGCGTGCTCGACATTGATTCTGTCGGCATCTTGGCACTCGATAGTCTGACACTCCAGGTAACCCTCTCTCATCCTACCCCTTATTTTCTTGAATTGACCGCTTTTTGTACATTATTCCCCACTCCGGAAAAGATGGGAAACTCGTTCGATGAGATTGTAACCTCCTCTCCTTCTTCACTGATAAGCAACGGTCCCTATATATTAAAAGATTTTAAAACAGCAAGCCACTATACTCTGATCAAAAATCCCCGTTATTGGGACAAAGATTCGATTTCCATTGAAACCATCGATATTAGCCTTATCAATAATGACATGACCGCATATCAGTTGTTTAAGACAGGAAAACTGGATATTTTGGGCCTTTCTTTTTCACAAATTCCTCGAGATGCTGTTTCTT
>JAJZEO010000085.1 GCA_021847505.1 bacterium | reverse complement strand
ATCTGGGGGTGGTCTTCAAAAAACGTGAAGGCTTCTTCGTGATCCATTTCCAACACATCGAAGATGTTTTTATCTCGATACTTGATCTCGAGTGTTTTGGGGTCGTATCTTCGTCCGTGGCAGTGAGGGCAGATGACTGTTTCATCTTCCATAAAATCCATGTCGACAGTGATCGTGCCAAATCCACGGCAATTGTAGCACGATCCCTCGCGCACGTTAAAACTAAAGCGCCCAGGAAGGTAGCCAAAAGCTTTGCTTTCGGGCAGGGAGGCGAAAAGTTCTCGAATGTCATCGAGCAATTTTGTGTAGGTGGCAGGGTTAGAGCGTGGTGTTCTTCCGATGGGAGATTGATCGATGGCGATCACTTTATCAATGGCTTCGAGCCCTTCGATCGAATCGTGGGCTCCTACATCCAAGTGAGAGCCGTGAAGTTGATTGGCGAGGGCAGGATAGAGGGTATCTGTGATGAGGGAAGATTTCCCCGATCCAGAGATACCGGTGACCACCGTAAGTAGTCCAAGAGGAAAGAGTGCTTCTACAGAACGCAAATTGTGGTGTCTGGCCCCTTTCAATCGGATCACTTTTTCTTTGACGAGAGGGCGCCTCTTCTGGGGCACTTCGATAGAAAGTTCTCCTGATAGATAGCGACCTGTTAGGGACCGTTTTGCCTTTTTCAGCTCTTCAAGTGTTCCGATCCCTACAATCTCTCCACCGTTAACGCCTGCGTTAGGGCCAATATCGACGATCATATCACAAGAGGCCATGGTTTGTTCATCGTGTTCTACGACGATGACAGTATTCCCGCGGTCTTTGAGTGTATGTAGGGTTTTAATGAGGAGCAAATTGTCGCTGGGATGGAGGCCGATAGAGGGTTCATCGAGAATGTAGAGTGTTCCGACTAGGCCGTGCCCGATTTGGGAGGCAAGTCTGGTTCTCTGTGATTCACCTCCAGAAAGGGTGGGGGCTGTTCGTGAGAGGGTCAAGTAAGAAAGGCCTACATCGAGGAGGAATTTCAAACGGTTTGTCAATTCGCGGATTAATTCCTCGCCAATGATCTGCTGGGTCCCTTGCAAATGGACAGTTTTGATAAATTGGTAGGTTTCTTCAATCGTCATATCGACGATTTCAGTGATCGTCTTTCCGAAAAATTGTGCTTTTGCAGGGTAGGGACGGATCCTTGCTCCCATACATTCAGGACAGGGCCCCTTTTTCATCAGCTCGCTCATCTTATTTCTGTAGACGTCGCTTGATGCTTCGGCAAGTCGTCTTTTTGCCTCATTGATGACGCCCTTCCATTCAATATAGTCAGTCCATCTTTTCCCAGTAGTTGGATGTACGAATCGCATCTTTGTCCACTTTTCTGTCGTTCCATAAAGGAAAACGCGCTTCTCTTCTTCGGAAAGTTGTTTCCAAGGGGTCTTGACTTTGAAAAGATTGTCATAGATGTTGCCCCACTTAACGGTGTTGTAAGAACCGGCAATTTTGCAACAATCTTCGGAAATGGAGAGCTCGGGGTCGATGATTAAATCGATATCGAAATCGCGAATTTCTCCAAGGCCTTGACATCCTGGGCACATTCCTTTGGGATGGTTGAAGGAAAAGTCTTCGGGGGTCAGGGGAGAATAATATTTTCCTGATTTCGGAGAATAGGCATGTTCGGAAAATAAGATCTCTTCATTAAGGTCGATGTCGTAGATCGAAAGGATCCCTTTTCCGACTTCAAGAGCCATTTCGATGGCTTCGAAGATCCGTCCTCGGTTTTCTTTTGAAATAGTGATCCTATCGATAACGATATCGACATCATGGGCGGTCGTCTTATCCAACTTGAGTTCGTCTTCTTCAAGGTGGTAAAATTTTCCATCGACCCGTACGCGCAAAAAACCACGCTTCATGATGTCAGCGAATTCTTCCTTGAACTCTCCTTTCTTGGATTTGGCAAAAGGGGCTAGAAGGATGACTTTTTGCTTTTCTTCTTTTCTAAGAATCGTATTTGCAATTTCTTCTCGGCTTACGGGTCTAACTTTTTCGCCACTGATGGGGCAATGAGGCTCGCCGAGTTTGGCAAAAAGAAGTCTTAGGTAGTCATAAATGGCGGTGAGTGTGCCGACCGTAGAGCGGGGGTTTTTCCCTGCGCTCTTTTGTTCTATGGCAATGGTGGGGGGAATTCCTATGAGGGCTTCGGCATCAGGTTTAGAGAGTCCCGAGAGATACCGTCTCGCATGGGTGGAGAGGGACTCCATATAACGTCTTTGTCCTTCAACAAACAGAGTATCAAAGGCAAGGGAGCTTTTCCCAGAACCAGATACTCCTGTGAAAGCAATTAACTGGTTGAGAGGAAGAGTTAAAGAAATCCCTTTGAGATTATGGACTTTAACATTTTTAATAATGATGTCGGTAGGTGGCCTTTCCATGGAATGGAGAATATAGCATGAAAGGGGCTATCCTAAAAGTCAAAATTCATTTACCTTAATTAGTATACCCAGAGGGATTCAAAAGTTGGGAGTTTTCGAGGGCGGCGCCTCGCAGTTTGATCAGCCGAAGGCGGCCGCGAAGCAGCCCCCTGTTGAGAGACAGGGGCGATGGAGCGGGATCGAAGTGCGAAGTGCCGCTGATGAAAAACCCCAATTTTTGAATCACGAGGGGTATAGATGGAAAGGCGCACCAAGATCGTCTGCACGATTGGCCCCAAGACGCAGTCTAAGGAAATGATTGAAAGGCTGTGTGATGCGGGGATGAATGTGGCACGGCTCAACTTTAGTCATGGTACCCACGAAGGTCACAAAACAGTGATCAATACGATTAAAGACGTGCGAAAAAAGTTCGATCGTCCGATCGGCATTTTGCTTGATACTAAAGGCCCTGAGATTCGAATTGGCAAAATGGAAGAAATTACGGTGGCTCCCAAAACGGTCGTCCGTTTGGTATCCCATGATCCCAAGCGGGGGGAAATCCTTATCCATCCAGGATTTATCGTCGACGATGTTAAAGTGGGAGTCCAGGTCCTCATTGATGATGGGTATGTGCGAGGAAAAATCATTGCAAAGGGTAGCGGCTGGGCTGATCTTGAAATTGAAAATCATGGTTTAATCAAGGGCGGAAAAGGGGTAAACATCCCTTCACAGCTCTTTGACCTGCCCGACATGACTGACCAAGATTTGGCTGATATTGAATTTGGATGCAAAGAAGGGGTCGATATCATTGCGGCCTCTTTTATCAATACTCCTAAGCAACTCCTTGCGATCCGAGAGCATATCCAAAAGTGTGGTGGAAAGGGGGCTATGCTTATCGCTAAAATAGAAACGAAGCAAGGGGTGAAAAATTTTGACGATATCCTCGAGGTTGCTGATGGGATCATGATTGCCAGAGGCGATTTGGGTGTGGAGCTTTTTGTGGGGGATGTGCCTCCGCTTCAAAAGAAAATGGTGAGGGCATGCAATCTTAAGGCAAAGCCTGTCATCATTGCGACCCAAATGTTAGAGTCGATGATTAAAAATCCGATGCCCACCCGCGCTGAAGCATCTGATGTAGCTAATGCGATTTATGACTCTGGTTCAGCGGTGATGCTTTCTGGCGAAACAGCTGTAGGTGACTATCCTGATACAGCAGTTCGAATCATGGATAAGATCATTGTTGCGGCCGAAAAAGATTTCGATAACCGGGCGCATTTTGATAAATTGCTCTCTTTTGAGTTCCACGATATCCCTTCTGCCATGGCTAGGGCCGCTGTCAACACCGCTTTTCATATTGGTGCAAGTGCCATTGTTGCATGCTCAAACAGCGGCAATACGATTAGGCATATTTGTCGCTATAGACCAAGAGCCAGGGTGATTGCTGTGACTCCATCGGAGAAGACTTTTTATCAAACCGCTCTCATGTGGGGAACAGAGTGCTATCGTGAGAAAAAGCCTGATGTAGAGAAAGGACTCAGTGACATTTCTGCCTATGCATTGAAAAGAGGATGGGTCAAATATGGGGATCCCATTGTAATTACATTGGGAAAACCTTATGGAGTCAGCTATACAACGAATACAATTACTGTTGAATCGGTAGGAAACGTTCTCGTTCGTGGTCATCCTATGGAAGAGATCGATGTCGCACATGTTTGTGGGAAAGTGAAACATTTGTTGTCCGTAAATGCGGATGATTGCCATGATTTTGATGGAAAGGTCGTGGTTGTTAGTCGATTTGAAGAGGGATATACTCAACGATTAAAGGGTGCAAGTGCGGTCATTATGCAAAATCATCCTTACGATACACTCAGCGAAGAAAAAATCGCTGAATTTTCAAAGAGGCACCAAGTGCCGTATATTACCAGAGCAGAAGGGGCTTCTACGCTCTTAATAGAAGGCGATAAGGTGAGAGTTTACCCTTCCTGTGGGTTGGTTTTTCATGCAAAAAGCCCCACAGAGGCAGAGCTACTCAGTCGCGCCGACTGAGGAGTCGGTTTTGGACCAGGTTTTCCATTTTTTGACTTCACCGAACTGCGGGTATTCAATCACGATCTTCGCTTGGACGATGTCGTATATTCGAGTAAGATCTGGGCCTAGAAGAGGGACCATCTTTAAGCAGCTTCTTATCATTTGATTGAGGTAGCTTGCGGTAAGAATGGCACATTCTGTCGAGAGGTCAAGAAGATAGATAGCAGTTTCAGAGGATCCCATCACTGCAGGGATGATCGAGAAAACCAAGATAACCAACCCTACAATTGTGCAAGCAGTAGTGAGAAGGGCACTCGTCACCCCTTCTAGTGACCCTACTAAAAAGGTCCCTAGGGTCAAATCAAATGCTTTGCGCCATAATGGATAGTCAATAGGATTGATGAATGTACCTGTCTGTGCATGGCAGATCGTCTCTATATGTTTCATGTAGTTTGACAGGCCAGCGATGCTAAAAATAGTATAATCAAAAAAGAAATGGCCTGTCCAGGGTGTTGCCTTAGAGACAACGACAGTGTCATTAACGGCCTGGAACCAAAAAGACGAGGGGTCTACAAAGTCTTCATCCAATGGATAGGTGGTCAAATCCATGAGTGGTGATTGAAAATAGACGGCTTCTGTCATAATTTGCCTATAAATTAAATGCATAAACATTATAATTTAATTATATATTTACCACAATATCAAGAAAATACTTTAAATCTGAAAGCGAATTAGCAGCGCTGACTGAGGAGGAAGGCAGAAATCATCGATGCGGTCTCTGTTCTGAGGATATTTTCACCTAGGGAAAGCTTTTTTGCATGAAGTTTGCTCTCAATATAGGTTAGCTCTTCCTTTGTTAGGCCACTTTCGGGGCCGATGAGGATACCACAATCTTCAGGAGGGAGCCCGGTGAGGCGCTCTCCTTGAGGGTCGGCTAGAAAAAGGCGCTTAGGGAGAGGGTTAATCTCTTGCAGGGAGGGAAAGACGGCAATTTGGGGGAGATAGAGGCGATGAGACTGTTTAAGGGCGCTGATGAGGATTTTGTGTAATCGGGTAGATTTGTTCTCAGAGAGGGAGGTCTTTTTGCTTTTCTTTGCGGTAAAAAGGATAAAATGCGTCACGCCGAGTTCACACCCCTTTTCAATAAGGAAGTCAAGGTGAGTTGATTCAGTCAGCCCTTGGATGATCACTGATTGGTAAGGGGGAGGTGGGGTAGAGATGACTTCTCGGATCAAGAGCCTTTCCCTGTCTAAAACAATAGCTTGGGCAAGTTGACCTTTCCCATTGACGATCGGGATGGTTTCATTAGGCCTAATTCTCAGGACCTTGAAGTGGTGAGCCTCCTCTTTCGGAAGTGTTAGCTCCTCTCCTTCAATCAGGGGGGCATCGATAAATAGACGGATCATAGGTTATTAAGAGTAGTATCCACTTCGTTGATGCAAATTTCCTTCCCTTTGATCGAGATATCTAACTTCACTTTTTCTCCCGCATCATTATAGAGAGTCAATCGATTCATGTAGTTTCTGAATCGGTTTCTTAGGTATTCCTCTCTCATGGCAGGTTTCAAATCTTTGATCTCATCATCGAGGTAATCTTTCATGATTTCGGCGACGTATTGATCTTCTATTCGCTGAGGATTGACTACCTGTAATGACCATTCAACTTTGGGGGTGTCATTGGCATCAAGAGTTAAGCTTACCAAGAGGCACAAGTTATCTTTGACTAAATTGACAAAGAGCTCGCTTACTCCTTTTGTGTAAAAATTCTTGGCTAGGACTTTCACTCCTTTTTTCTGCTCGATAATCTGGTCACCAGTGAGGGTGAACTGGGAAGGATTATAGCCTGGTTTACTCTTGGGAGAGATAAAGACCTGTATGGGGATTTGGGTGTTGATTTGGATATCTTGTGCTTGGATAAAGTCGATGCGTAGGAGGTGAGCGTCTGGATCATTGATCTGTATGGGTTTGTCCGAAATTGAGGGGATTTGAATCATTTTCCAGTCATTAGGGACAAAATAGCTAATGACATTACGCTTTGAGGGTAGTAAGGTGGCAATGTGCTCAAGGTCGTGTTTCGAAATGTCATTGAGGTTGAATGTTAGCTTCAGCCCCCGAGTTTTTAACTTTTTAATGACATCCTCAGGGCCACGCACGGTGAGATTGAGGTGATAGGGCCAGACTTCTAATAATTTATACCCTCGCGGGGGTTGGCCGATGGGCTTTGTAACATAAATGGGGATTTTTTCTTCCGCCAAAGGGACGAGCTTAATCAAAATCCTTTTGGGGCTTACTTTATTGATATCTCTTGCTACGGAAAGCTCGGGATTATGGGATACCAAATGTTTCCTATCTATGGTAATGACAGAGTCGTCTTTTAGTTGATTAGCATCGATCAGTACTTCAAAATCGGAGGGGTTCAGTTCATCAATGACGATTTTCTTACCCGTCACAGCAAGAGAGATGTGTTTAGTGAGGAGCCCTGATGATTGCAGCCCGCTAATCGTTCTATCCTTGGGGATGTTAATCACCCTAATTCCTACCGAGTTAATGGTCTTGGTTGAAGTCAGTGATTGATCGACCGCAAACCAAATAATGATCGCTAAAATGAGGGAAATGCCCTTCCTGAGCCAATTTTCAACAAAAATTTTCTTTAAAAGTGAGATCATCCTTTAACCCAGTCCCAAATTGTCGTTTTTTGCTTGAGGCTTTGTTTTTCCTGTTCCTTAGTAAAGAGGCTTCTTATCACCCCTTTAAATCGATCGATCTTTATTCCTCGTGTGATAATGCCTTCCCTAGCAATCGAGACTTTTCCTGTTTCTTCGGAAACGACAATCACTACAGCATCGGTGGCGATGCTCAAGCCCACGGCAGCTCTGTGCCTCGTGCCGAGAGATTTTTGTACCTGTGGAGTATCAGCTAAGGGTAAAATTACCGAAGCGGCTATGACTGTCTTATCTCGGATGATTACGGCTCCATCGTGAAGGGGGGCATACCGGGAAAAAAGCGACTCGATCAATTCTGAGGAGAACTCAGCATTGAGAAGGACTGCTTTCTTTGCAAAGTCGTCGAGGGGGTCATCTTTCTCAAGCACAATGAGGGCGCCAATTTGTTTTTCGCCCATCCGGTAGGCGGAATTAGCCAGTTGTTCAAGAAATTTATCAAATTCAGTGATTTCGCGATATTTTTTACCTTTCAAGCTTAATTTAGAGAGGGCCACGCGCAGTTCGGGTTGAAAGATGACGATGATCGCAATTACGGCGACATTGACGATAAGAAGCATCAATTTGTGGAGGACGGGGAAGGGGAGCCAGGAAGAACAAGCAAAGATGAGAATAAAAGCGACGAGACCCAACATCAAATCGGTGGAACGGGTATTCCAAAAAAAAGAGAGTATGTAATTGATAATGATTGTGATAATCAAGATCTCGATAATTGGACTAATCCACGAAAATATGCCCATCATACGTCTTTTCTTTGGCTTGGCGGTCTCCTAAATCCGAATTTTGAGGGTGTTTCCCTATATTTTCAAGTTAAATCACTCTCTTATGCACAACTGGCGTTATTCAGATTGTCAAACCAGGAGCACAGCTATCCCTATTGTGCAGTACCGTGTAATTGAGGTAATTGCCTGCTTTAATTCCTTCTCTTCTTGTAATTCTACCATATTCTCCCATACAAATGCCTATAAAGCGTACTTGCGCAGTCGACTTCTTTTGAATAAACCTTAGCATTTTGTAGGCATCAGCAAAGGAGTTAGCTGTCGTACAAACTTTATATGCATAAACATTTTTCGATTCCATTGCTTTAAAGACCTTCTCCAAGTCCCTTGGTGTTAGCGAAAAGTCGTGGTAGGAGGAGATGATTTTACAAGTGGGGAACAATTCGTGGACTATTTGAAAAAACTTAGGATCGGTATCAGATTCAATATCTATGTACTGAGGTTGGCATTCAAGCAATTCAAGCAACAGTTTCTGCCTTTTTTCCTCAGTCCCTACAAATCCTCCCCCATGGCATCTCTTTCGAAGAGTCAGAATCACTTTTTTTGTGGACGATCGGACCAGTTCTTGTACATGTTCTCTATCAAGAGCTTCTCTGAATAGGTCTAATCTAAGCTCTAAGCCATCGCGAAGTCTATTGGCAAGTTGCACCCTCTTCAAGGCGATTTCATGTGTAGGGCCTGTAATAACAGCAATTTGCATAGTGAGAACTTGGGGGCTAAAAATTGAGGCAAGTATACAATTTTTCCTAAATAAAGTATAGTACTTCGATATGGACAAAAATTGGTCAAAGATCGCGATCATTACCGATGATTTTGTGAGAGAAATTTACAATGATTGGGCCATGTCATTATTTGGGTCTTTTTCAAAGAATATCGAGATTTTATCTGTACCTCCAGGGGAACAATCGAAGTGTCGTTTTCAAGTAGAAACTCTGCAGGATCAATTATGCGAAAAAAGGTTTGATCGAGATGCTCTCATTGTAGGGCTTGGTGGTGGGGTCGTTTGTGATTTGGCAGGGTTTATTGCTGCTACTTTTTTAAGAGGGGTCGACTTAATTTTAGTTCCAACGACTCTTTTGGCAATGGTGGACGCCTCGATCGGGGGCAAGTGTGGAGTCAACACTCCTCAGGGAAAAAATGTCATTGGAACAGTCTATTTTCCCAAACAAATCATTTTCGATAAGATTTTTCTAAAAACCCTTCCTCCCGAAGAATTGAACAGTGGGATGATGGAAATGATAAAAGCAGCTCTAATTTGTGATAATGAGTTGTTTCGGGCTATGCTTAGACGAGAGCCTTGGGAGAAGTTCATCGAGCGGGCGATGGAAATCAAGAAAGAAATTGTGACTAGAGATCCTCAGGAAAAGGGAGAGCGGCGAAGTTTAAACTTTGGTCATACAGTTGCCCATGCAATCGAGAAGCTAAGCAATTATCAGGTTGCGCACGGGAGAGCTGTAGGATTTGGGCTTTTAGTGGAGGGAGCGCTTTCATTTCTGCGTGGTTTTCTTAGTCATGAGGAATATGGATCTATTAAAGAGTTACTAACTCAATATAAGGTGAATACTAAATGGGGCTATTTGCCAGAAGAAATTTTCGAGGCAATGAAAGGAGACAAGAAAAGCAAAGGTGAAAGGGTGCGCATGGTTTTACTAGAGAGAATTGGGAAAGTGGCTGATTTTGGGGGAGAGTATTGTAATGAGGTGACGCAAGAGGAAGTTGCACAAGCTTTAGAATTAGTGGGGGCTCTATGAAGTATCTGGTTAAGCCGAGCACTATTTCAGGTGATGTTCGTGTTCCTCCTTCAAAGTCGCATACATTGCGAGCACTTCTTTTCTCTATGATGGCTCATGGGGATTCAGTAATATCCAATTATTTGGCCTCCCCTGATACCATGTTAATGATTGAAGCGATGAGAAAATTTGGGGCCCAAGTAGTTGTAGAGGATGAAGCGATCTATGTTAGGGGAGTGGCAGGTAAAATAGAAAGGCCTAATGACGTGATTAATGTGGGAAACTCAGGATTGCTTTATCGATTGTTAGCAGGGATTGCCGCTTTAGGGGATAGTTATGTGGTGATTACAGGAGATGAATCAATTCGAACAAGAAGACCAATAAAACCGTTGCTACATGCTCTAACTTCCCAGAATATCTTTGCTGAGTCTAGCGTTCCTGGGGGTTATGCACCTATTATTGTCAAAGGGCCTCTTAGGCCAGGATGTTTTTCTTTAAAAGGGCAAGATTCCCAACCAATTTCATCGCTTCTCATTGCATGTGCTTTTTTGCCTGGTTGTTCTGAGATTTATGTCTCTGATCCCGGAGAAAGACCCTGGATTGATTTGACTCTTTCATGGTTGTCTAAGTTTGGTATTCAAGTGATTAATGCCGATTATCGCTATTATTGGATTTCTGGAGAGGCAAAGGTGTCCGGCTTTGAGATACAGGTGCCTGGTGATTTCAGCACAGCGGCTTATTTAATTGCTGCAGCCATCGTGACGAAGAGCACTGTTTCGATCTCAGGTCTGGACATGAACGATGTTCAAGGAGATAAGGTGCTCGTCGAGATATTGCGGACGATGGGAGTAAGAATTGCAAGTGATGAGGAAAGCGGGCGTTTGGTGGTCGATGGGAGGTGGGAATTTAGTGGAACCGAAATTGATATTAACAGTTGTGTGGATGCCTTGCCTATTTTGGCTGTAATCGGGTGTTTTGCAAGTTCTCCCACGACCATTCGTGGAGGGGAAGTTTGCCGTGTGAAGGAATCAGATCGTATTTCCTCAATTGTGACAGAATTAAAGAAAATGGGCGCTAATATTGAAGAGAAGAGGGATGGGATGATTATTCGCCCCTCTAAACTTCGTGGGGCCACATTGACAAGTCACAATGATCATCGCATTGCGCTATCACTGATTGTCGCAGCACTTGGAAGCTCTTGCCAAAGTGAAATACAAGGGGTTGAGTATATTGCAAAAACTTATCCCACATTTCTGTGTGATTTTCTCTCTTTGGGAGGAAAGATTGAATAACATTGTCTTGATAGGCATGCGTGGCGTGGGAAAGTCAACATGGGGTCTTTTCCTAGCTGAGAAGCTTGGCCGGCTCTATTTTGACACTGACCAAATCCTTTGTGCAAATTACGGGCAAAAGATTAGTGAGATCTATCGGCGGCTTGGAGAGGGGGCATTTCGAGAAAAGGAGCTTGAAATTTTAAAGAGTTTACAAGGTGTATCTGAGAGTATAATTTCCGTAGGTGGCGGTGCGGTGGTTACCGCTAAAGGACGTCAAGTCTTACAAACTCTTGGGGACCTGATTTGTCTTCATCTAGAGAAAGACAAACTTTTGGAAAGATGGGAACAGATGCCACAATACGCCCCCATGGGTGACTCTTTTGAAGAGTGCTATGAACAAAGAATGGATTATCAGCGCATGCTTTCTGCAAGGTGGGTTGATCCTAGTGATGAAGCTTGGGTGGAAGAGGTATTAAAGCAGTATGGCTAGCAATCGATATGGGAATATCTTCACAATCACCACATTTGGTGAGTCGCATGGCCCGATGATCGGGGTTGTCATTGATGGGTGTCCTGCAGGAGTTGCTTTAGATTTGGAATTTATTCAGAAGGAAATGGACAGAAGAAAACCGGGAGTTACGAAGGGAGCTTCACTAAGGCAGGAAGAAGATCAGGTTGAAATCGTTTCTGGGTTTCTTGACGGAAAAACTACGGGAACTCCGTTAACGATGATCATCGCGAATAAAGACGCCAGAAAAGAGGATTATAAGCCTATCGAACGGATTTATCGACCTGGCCATGCTAACTTTTCTTACATGGAAAAGTATGGAGTTTTTGATGGCAGGGGCGGAGGTCGGGCATCAGGTCGTGAGACAGCGGCAAGAGTAGCGGCGGGTGCTGTAGCTAAGCAGATCATTGCTCCCATAGAAATCTCTGCGCGAGTGATCGAGATGGGAGGACAAAAGGACAACTTCGATCAATTGATTGAAAGATTGCAAGAGGAAGGTGACTCCGTAGGGGCGATTATTGAATGCCATGCCAGAGGGGTTCCTCCCGGAATTGGGGATCCTATTTATGAAAAATTAGAGGCTCGACTTGCTTTTGCAATGCTTTCTATCCCGGCAGTGAAAGGGTTTGAAGTAGGGTCAGGATTTGCAGCAGCTCAGATGAAGGGTAGTGAACACAACGACTTATACTCACTTGATGAAGGGGAGACTATCAAGATCGACTCAAATCATCACGGGGGGATTTTAGGGGGGATCAGCACGGGGAAGGAGATTGTGTTTCGTGTGGCTTTTAAACCGACCTCGAGCATAAAAAAGCCTCAAAAGAGCATTACTTACGATCACAAAGAAACTACGCTGACGATTCCCAAAGAAGGAAGACATGATGTTTGTATCGCTCTTCGTGCTCCACCAGTTATTGAAGCAATGACAGCCATTACTCTTTGCGATCTGATTTTAATGAATCGTTGTTCTAAATTCCCTTATTAGATAAATTCTTTTTTTTGGAGGCTGTCTATGGATGTTCTAATTCTTTCAAGGCTGCAATTTGCATTTACAGCCTCTTTTCATTATCTATTCCCCCCCATGTCTATTGGTTTGAGTTGGATGATCGTCATCATGGAAGGGATGTTCATGTGGACGAAAAAGGAAAAATACAGACAAATCACGAAATTTTGGACCAAAATTTTTGCCCTTTTCTTTGCTATGGGTGTGGCTACAGGGTTTGTCCAGGTGTTTGCTTTTGGGAATAACTGGTCTTCATTTTCAAAGTTTGTAGGGAATGTCTTTGGTACATTGCTTGCAGCGGAAGGGGTCTTTGCCTTTTTTCTTGAAGCGGGTTTTATTGGAATTATGTTGTTTGGTTGGAATCGGGTTAAACCTGCCACGCATTATCTTGCAACGATTTTAGTCTCTATTGGAGCTACTTTTAGCGCCACTTGGATAGTCATGGCCAACTCGTGGATGCAAACCCCTGCAGGGTTTAAAATCATCGGCGAAGGGCCTAACATGAGAGCAGTGATTACTAATCTATGGGATGTCTACTTTAACCCCTCATTTGTCGATAGAATTTGTCACGTTCTTTTAGGCTGTGGACTTTTGGGGGTCTTTTTGCTGATGAGCATTTCCTCCTTCTATATCCTACAAAAGAAACATCGGGAATTTGCAGAGTTTACTCTGAAATTTTCCTTGGTGATTTCATTTGTCTTTCTTTCGTTACAGTTAATCTCAGGGGATAGCAGTGCAAAGGGGGTAGCAGAAAATCAACCGGCAAAACTTGCTGCCATGGAGGCATTGTTTGAAACAAAAGCCCATGCTCCCTTCACATTGATTGGATATGTTGATGCTGAGAATAAGACGGTAAAGGGGATTGCTATTCCTTCGCTACTTAGCTTTTTAATCTACTATGATGCCAATGAAGCTGTAAAAGGTCTCAATGAATTTGCCGAAAGCGATTGGCCCAATGTGCCCCTTGTATTTTATTCTTACCGGACCATGGTTTATTCTTGGTGTGCCATGATGCTCTATTCTGTTGTGGGTTTAATCCTTTGGCGCTTGGGAAATCTAAAGACCCAAAGATGGTACTTATGGCTTGCTGTTTTTTCCGTATTTTTCCCCTATCTGGCGAATATTGCTGGATGGTTTACAGCAGAGTTAGGTAGGCAGCCTTGGATTGTTTATAATGTAATGAGAACCAGTGATGGCGTATCAAAGGTATTGCATGCAGATCAGGTTTTGGGATCGATCATCATGTTTATCGTCATCTATGCATTACTGGGATCCCTCTTTGTCTTTCTTCTAACGAGAAAAATCCATGAGGGGCTTGCTGAAGAAGGAAAAGAGACCCAGTATCGTGATGTTTGGAACTAGGAGACTGAGAAATGGAGTTACAATTTTTACAAATCCTTGCCTACCTTCTCTTGGGAGCTGCAGTGACTTTTTATGTAGTTCTCGATGGATTTGACCTGGGGGTCGGATCATTACACCTCTTGGTTCGTGGAGATAAAAACAGAAGGATGTTTCTCAATTCGATCGGACCCTTTTGGGATGGCAATGAAGTTTGGCTGGTGATCATTGTGGGTGTTATGTTGGTAGACTTCCC
>JAJZEO010000106.1 GCA_021847505.1 bacterium | reverse complement strand
GTGGAGCTCTCTTTTTCTCCCCCCTCCTAAATCTCGATTTTGATCCGAAGGATCATAAGAGAGACTTAGGACCTATTTTCGAATTAGGCTACAAAGCCTAAATTGAACCCAATGCTCTAACCCTTTAAACTCGGGGTCGACTTTCGAACTCTCGCTTAGAAAGCCCTGTACTTGATTGACAAACCTTCTATTATGTGCAGTTAATTGTCCAAAGTCAGCTATAGTAAACAAATATAATCCCCCATCCGCTTCCTCTTTTAGGGCGAAACCAAAGGTGAAGGGGTATTCGGTGCCAAGCAATGTACCTAGGCGGACAAAGAGCTTTGCAAGATGACTCGTTAATTCATCAATAAACACGACGCCGGGAACATCTCGAGAAAGCGCTCCAAGAATCTCCTTCTTACAGTCCCCTATTTTGGCTCGTTCCCTTCTTAACTCGCGGTCTCGGCTCTCTAAACTCAATTGAAAAGCCAAGCAAGATTCGGCTGTTAAAGCGACTGGCTCCAATTCAACAACCATCATTTCTCTTTGGCTACTTTGGTAGACAAATTTGCATTTCCTATCGACCTGTGTTCTAGTCTCATCATTGACCAGATAAATTTCCCGGGTGGCCCCTGAAAGAAGACAAGTCGCAATAAGCTGTCCTTGAGCCTTTTCTTCTGGCGGGGAAATTTGGTACCTGATCTCCTCCCCCGTAGAGGCAGCAATACGTGCAAACATTTCTGTAATCCCGGAAATTAGCTTCGGATCTGTATTGCCTGGCACGTTGGCTTCCAAGATTTGCTTCGAATTTGAGGCCCCGTCCAGATTAAACCTTTGCCAAGACTCTTCTTGAACCCCTGCAAAGCCCGTGCTCATAACTTGATCCATAATTCCCCATGAAATTTATATAATTATGGGTAAATTATAGCATGCGATTCGAATAATTTAGGAGCTAAAAAGAAAACGGGGGGCAAGGTTGCCCCCCAAGAAAAATTTGAATACTAAGTTTGACTAGCTTTTTGCTGGAGCTGGCTCACCTTCTACATCGGTAATGGCCGCTGCGATCACTTCAAATTTTGAGCCGTCAGGGTTTTTAAGGATGACGCTTCTTTCAAGAACCTCATCCACTGTCGCTCGAATGCCCATCGCAACTACGCGATCGCCCTTTTTCAAACTTTTTCTAAGTGATTCAAGTCTCTTTTTTCGTTTTTGCTCGGGTCGGTAGAGAATAAAGTAAGAAAAAAGTATGAAAATACCGATCATAATCAGGGATTGATACATCCCGCCTTCATTGGCGGCCCCTGCGGCAAGAATTACGGGTAACGTAGGCATGAGTGCTCCTCAATAGATTGTTCTAATGAGACTCATCATACCTGAGAGGTCCATTTTTTCACCAATACTACTAGATTTTCTACATGCGGGGTGTGGGGAAATTGATCGTAGGGTCGGATCAAAATAATTTCATATCCAGGAATATTTTGAATGTCCTCAGCTTGGGTTTTAGGATTACAAGAGAGGTAAACAATGACTTTGGGACTTAAACAAAGAAGATCCTCGACAGCCTTTTTCCCTAAGCCGCTGCGGGGCGGGTCGACGACAACGAGATCTGGCTTAAAAAGAGACTCCATCTCCTTAAGAAATTCTCCCGCATCTTGGCAAAATACTTGTATATTTTCCAAACCGCTCTCTTCAATCGTCTCTTTGGCATCGCAAATCGAATGGTGACACAGCTCAACACCAACCACTTGTCTTACGTGAGGGGCAAGTAAAATCCCAATGGTGCCGATCCCACAATAGAGATCGAGAACCTTTTTTGCACCCAACCGTTTCACCGTCTCGATCAGATCGGCAAACATTCGCTCCGCCATTTGGTGATTGGGCTGAAAAAAAGCACGGGGGGAGAGATTAAATGTTTGAGACAGGAGTTTCTCTTGCATGGCAGAGGGACCCGCAAGATGCATTTCGCTAAACGTGGTCTCTTTTCCCTTCTGTGCATGTTGAACGACGAGAAAAACCGAGGTGTTTTCATCAAATCGTGCCACTTCAGCAAATTCTTTGAGGTGTGTACCCGTTAAAGGATCAGAGGAAGATCCATGAACCGTTAGGAAGACCATCTTCGCATTGGTTCCTCGTGCCCAGCGCATCGTCAATGTGCGCAATAACCCTTCCCCTTTGTGAGGAGCAAAGGCCCTCAACGGAGTTGTTTCCCACCAAGCACGTACCTGGGTAAGCACTAAGCTCATCCACGAGGGGGCAATGTGACACATCTCTATATTTTCAACGCGAAAACGGCCACTTGCCTGCATCAAGCCAAGAAACTTATCCCCTGCCTTGTTCTGAGAAAAAGTGAATTCCATTTTGGAGCGGTAGTGCCAAGGATCCGAGCACCCCACCACATCTTCAACAAGATGATCGGGGAAAAGCCCTTCTACAACTCTTTTTTTCTCACGGAGCTGCTCCTGGTATTCTACTTCCTGCCATTTACACCCTCCGCAGATGGGAAAATGGCTACACCTGGCAAAGCCTAGCGAGCTTTTTTCGGCGCATTCTTCTTCTTTTCCTGTTCTAGTGATAACCGTCTCCATTCTTTAGACAACTTCGAAAGCTCAACAGTTCTGGTTCTGATTCTTTGCGCTGCTGTCTTGTTTCCCTTCATTGCTTTTGGCACGTCGCGTAGCACTTCTTCCATAAGCCCTACTAAACTGTCTGTTGTTTTTTCGTATCCCATCTTTCACTCCTTAAATAGCGCAATTTCTTGCTTTTTACCTTAATGTTGCCCATAATCCATAGAAGGTCTCGCAATTTTTTCGCAAGGTTTTTCCGATTCAATGATTTCCTACATGGATGGTATTTACAAACCCGATGAAGAGATGATGATCCCTGTTAGCGATGCAGGATTCATGCGCTCCCACGCCGCTTACCAGTGCATTCGGTTCTATAATACCACCCTGTTTGACTTCGAGGGTCATTATGAACGCCTCATTTTTTCCATCGAAGCTCTCGCGCTTCCCCCTCTCAATGTCGATCTTAAATCGATTTGCGAAGCTTTGATCGAAAAAAACCGCCTCGAGAACGGCATTTTCCGCATCTATCGCACCTCGATAGCTGCCGGCCAAGATCAGGGCCGACTGATTGTCCTCACTCAACCCCTTCCCGTCTACCCCAAGTCGACATCGACAATTATGACCTATCCTAACTTTCGTACTCATCCCCTCATCAAGTGCACGCACTACTCTTTCGCGTTAAAGGCGGTTCATGATGCCACAAGAGAGGGTTTTGATGAAGTAGTTTTCACCGATCCAAAAGGCAACCTCCTCGAACTTGCCCATTCAAATTTCTTTGCTATCAAAGGAGACACTCTCATCACACCGAAAGACAACGTCTTGCCCGGCATCACAAGAAAACACCTCCTCCTCATTGCCCCCTCCATTGGCCTTACCCCCATCCAAGAGACGATCAATATCCGCAGCCTGCCCACATTTGATGAGGTGTTTCATTGCAATACTACTCGGGATGTCGTCCCCATTACCCGCATCAATGAAGTCGACTTTCCCAAGCATACGAAAACCCTTCTACTTAAAAAATCTTTTGAAACCTATGTTTCATCCCTTTCAAGCAAATCTTTAAAGTTCCTTTAAAAAGACATTTAACGTACTATATTAGAGATTTAAAGACTCTTTTTAAGGATTTTTTATGGACGTTAACCCACTCTCTAGTTGTCTACCGGCCTTTTTTGCAGCTCCTGAGGCTGACGGTGATCATGATAAAGAAAGTTCCAGCTGTTTAGGCCGTATTGCCGAAATATTTAAATCGGCCCTTGCCTAGATTATCTCCCTCATCACTTGCGGCACTGTTTCGCTATTTGAGGAAGAGAATGACCCAGCTAAGAGCAAAGAGACAGCTGATGGAGAGACTAAAAAAGCTGCCAAGAATAAAAAGACACCCCCTTCTAGAACACCCCCTACTTCCATTGAACAGGTGCTTGAAGAGGCTGTTACCAAAGCCAACTTTCCTCAGAAGGTTAGCTTCTATCAAGCTCATTTGCTGCTATTGACTACTCTACTTGAACGGGGACTTCAGGGCTATGCACACTCGAAAGACGAACAAATCACCGCTAGCGTATTGAAGGGTGGGAAATCTGGGATAGCGATTGTTCTTCCAGAGAGTATGGCTCAGGATGCTAACTTTTATCTTGCTCTTTATAAATCCGTAGTCTCTACCCGTCTCGTAAATCCAGACCCATCTCCTTTTAAGTTTACCCACCGTGGAAATGGACACATCGAGATTGAACTTGTAGAACTTGATATTATGCCGGGTCCTTCCTCCAGTTTCTATCATGAAACTGAGGTACAGCCTTTAGAGCATGCCATCACGACATTTTCTAAAGCGATCAATCACGCCTTTCCAGGCTCTGTAGAGACTAGATTTGATCGAAGGAAGGGATATACTCTTGTCTCTACCGAGAATGTGTTGACCAAGAGTCAATTTAGTTTTGTCAAATTCTTGTTTAGTCCTCTCATTGATGATAAAATCTTCGATCAAAAATCTCTTCAAGAGACTATTTCAAGCCTAGACTTAGGAAGCAAACGTTTAGCTGAACCAAGCCGGCGAGCCCTTGAGAACGCACTTTCAGAGTTAACAACTCAACTCCTTCCCCCTGAGGTTCGAATTCTAAAGCTGAAGGGATCACCCATGCGAGAGAGAGTTACAGAGCCCGACTGTCTCGTCAAAGCTGCGATCACGATTTGTTTTGATTTCTTTTATTTCCGACTGCCTACTCAAGATGTGATTGCCCATGCAAAAACAATGATGGAAAGACATTTTACACAAGAGACAGGCTTGCACTGCTTGATGGGGCAGTACGAACACGTATCAAAATCAAACGAAGAATATGGGGCATGGGTCATTTTCATCGACCCTAAGGTCCTTGTAGATTCTGAATAATAATAGGAGATAATTATGTCTAATCCAGTTTCGGTTGATCATGGATCAAAAGTTGAATCGACAAAAACTCACGATACAAAGAGTACTGGGTCGTCTGATGGCTATTGCACACGGATTTGGAATGCAGTAAAGAGCGTCTTCGTTGCTCTTATTTATTACATGACCTGCTGCCAAATTGATCTATCCCGAAATAAGCCCCTTTTCAAGGACGACGACTCCATCCTCTGCCTAGATACACTCCCAGAAAATGACGCCGACTTTAATAAATTAATTATCGAACAGATGACTGAGGCCCTTTCAAATTCAGAATATATTAATGCTGATAACCTTAATGGCGAGATTGAAGATCTCACTGACTCAAGACTTGTCGCTGAAATTCGGCATCTTTTGGTGACTGCTTATGAAAATGGTTTGAAGCCGCTTGAGTACGAGTTCGTTGTTAAAGATACTGTCCGCACAATTGATGTTGTGGTTTATGCTCCTGAGGATTTCGACACAAAAAAACTCCCCGAATTTAAGGCTTCGAAGAAGTCCCATGGCGATGTTGTTTCTGCCTCTAAATGGGAACAAGAGACCAAAAAATCAGGAAAAGAGGAGATTAAGTGCCAAGCCTGCACTGTCACGTTCGATAGATCTCAGGTCCCCTTCAATCGAAAAGAGCAAAAGGAAGAAGAAATAAGACTCCTCGAAGAGCAATATACTCAAGAGGCCTTAGAAGCTTGGTCGGAGCCGATTAGAGCCGCCATCTCAGAGGCTACTCATCTAACGCTGAAAGATGAATTTGTAGAGATGTTCGCCACCATGCTTTACAGGTTTACAAAGGAGCTTGGAGAAAACTTCGAAATCAAAAAGTTGACCTGCGTCGAAAGTACCGATGGTTCTGGCTTAATCTGGATTTTAGTTCACCTCCCCTTTGACCCCACTTTAGATATGTCAAAAGAGGCGTTCGCTATTTTTAATGAAGAGACAGAGGCAATTGGCCCCACGCTGAAGGTATACTCGGAGCAAACAGAGCCTGATGGGTCTTTTAGAATTCTTAGTGTTTCCCATAATGAAGACCCAGAACAAACATATTCTTGGCAGTTTTCATTTGAGTCTACCGGTTTTGAAGATCTCCCCACTGACGCCGATGACTTTGTAGAGTAAAGTAATTATTTGACGCCGCCTGCCTGTAAACGCTGCTGTGTAGACCTCTCTATTTTGGCCTGGCGGTGGTTTAAAAATATCACTTTACTTGACGTCTTTGTATTATGATCGTATTAATTTAACATTTACTTAATATTCCACACATTATATAATTTTCGAGTAACTAACAGGAATCCGCCTTAAGGACCAGTCATTAAGGCGAAAATAAATTTTAATTTTACCAAGGGGAAAAATTATGGATACACACGCACCAGTAAGCGGACTTCGGCATGCACTACATCATGCGCATGAGGCTAAGCCAGCAAAAAAAACGGAAAAGGAAAAAGACGCAAAGTCAACAGACTCTTCAGATTCTTGCTGCACACGAGTTTGGAATGCAGTAAAAAGCGCTCTTGTTGCCCTCGTCTATTACATCACTTTCTGCCAGATCGATCTATCACGCAATAAGCAGCTCTTTAAGGGTGCCCCTTCTGTAAACTGCATATCTTCTCTTCCTAAGAAAGATGATGCAAAAGCCCAGGGCACTTTCGATGCCGAGATCGTTAAACAACTCACAGAAGCTGTCAAAGCTTCAGGTATAGAAAAAAAAGAACACAAAGCGGCGACAAAGTTCTTTACTGATAATAGATTTGTTGCTGAGATCCATCAGGTGTTAGTTGCTGCTTTTGAAGGCGGACTAAAGCCTCTCGAGTACAGACTAACTGTTAGTAAAGATGAGCATGTAGTATCAGTTGAGCTTTTTGCTCCTGAAGAGTTAGATACAGACAAATTGCCTACATTTGAAGCTTCTTCAAAGAAACTCAAAGAGGTTGTTTCTGCATCTAAGTGGGGTAAGGCAGGTCAAGTTACCGTCACTGTGGGTGAAGGAAAAGATGCCAAAGATACGAAAGTTAAGTGCAAAACATGCACAGTCGAGTTTAACAGAGACGCATTGCCTCAAACCGCTGAGGAAAAAAAGGCTGAAACAACGGAGCGAGCAGAAAGAGGCGCGCTTGAAAACCTTGAGGGTGCTCGTGATTTTTTTAACCAATTAGCTGTTCTAGGTGAATACGTAACAGCACGATGGACTGCTGCCGAAGCAGCTAGAAATAACGGTGATCTCAATGCAGCCTTTCAAGCTGTTTTAGTGATTGAGCGCGAGCAAGAGGGAGGAGAAGATCGGTCTGCGGAATTGTTACAAGACATTGAAAACTATAAGTCTTTTGCTGGAACTGATGCTGATACTGCAAAGACAAAAGCTGCAAAAGCTGCAAAAGCTGAGGCCGCGCGCATCCTATCTACAGCACAAGCACTTGCTCTAGAAATTAATGATAAGAGTGCAAAAATTCGACAGATTGTTGCCCAGGTAAAAGATGTTGTCGAGACGACAAGACAGAGACGGGAGAGGGAAGCTGCTGAGAGACAAAGGCAGGAAGAAGCAGCCGCTGCTGCTCGACAAGTGTTCGCAACTGAAGCTGTTGCTCGTTGGGGCGCATCTATCAAGGCAGCATTAACTCAGACAGATTATGCTGATCGTGAACTAAATCCAAAAACGCTTACTGCGTTTGCTACTGTGCTTGCAAAATTCGAAAATGAGCTTGGTCTAAAGATTACTCCAGAGGCTTTAGTTGGATATCCTACAGAGAGGTTCCCAAATCCGGATAAAGACGGGGTACCGCAACCTGAAACTGTAATCAAAAGTGGTTTTGCGCTTTGTTTCGCGCAAGATGCTGTGCCAACTGATGCAGTAGGACTTGAAGCAAAAAGGCTTTTTGATGGCATAATTAGCACCCAATTACTTGGTTTAGGTAGATACCAGACGAGCGCCAAAGTCAATCCTCCTTTATGGAGAAACAACTTAACTCAAGATCCGCAAAGACATAACTGTTCTTGGAGTTTCTCTTTTGAAAATTCCAATGCTTCTTTTGTATCAAAGACAGCAGTTACTGGTTAAGGACAAATTAGCTTAGTCTTTTAGTCAATAGGTTTCAAATCAGGGTGGCCACGTGAGTGTGCCACCCTTTTTTAATCGCTAATCATTAAGGAAAATAAACTATAATTTTACTCAAGGCAAAAATATGGATGCTCCAACAATGGCCGGAGAACGGTATGTGTCTGCAGACGCAATAGAGCCTAAACCAGCAAAAAAAACAGCAAAGGCAAAGGATGTAAAGCCGGCCGATGATTCTTCAGAATCTTGCTGCACACGGGTTTGGGAAGCTGTGAAGAGCGCTTTTATTGCCCTTGTTTACTACATCACTTGCTGCAAGATCGATCTATCCCGCAATAAGCGGCTCTTCGAGGGTGTCTCTTCCATTACTTGCCTAACCTCTCTTCCTAAGGAAGAAGACAAAACCGAGATCGTCAAGCTGATTGGAGATGCTGTTAAAGCCTCAGGCATAGATAAAGGGCATCAAAAAGAGACGATAAAGCCTTTAACTGATAAGAGATTTGTTGCTGAGATCCATCAGGTGTTGGTCGCTGCCTTTGAAGGAGGCCTAAATCCTCTCGAGTACAGGCTATCTTTTGATCGATATACAGACGTTATTTCGCTTGAAATTTTTGCCCCTGAAGAGTTCGATACAGACAAACTGCCTACATTTGAGGCTTCTTCAAAGAAACTCAAAGGGGTTGTTTCCGCAGCTAAGTGGGGCAAGGCGGATCAAGTTACCGTCTCTGCGGGAGAAGGCAAAGAGGCCAAAGATATTACAGTTAAGTGCAAAAGTTGCAGAGTCGAATTTAGGAGAAACGAATTGCCTAAATCGGCAGCGGAGGAGAAGGCTGATATAGTAGAACAAGAAGGCATTGCAACCGCAGCCGCGCTGGAAGCAGAAGGGCGCTTAACTCGCATGAGGGACCTAAATAGTGCCGTAAAAGCGCGACTTGTAGCCGCTCAAGCTGCCAAAGCTACCTATGACCAAGATGGCAACAATGAGCCTATTAGAGCGCTATCAAGTGAGCAGATGTGGGTAGTAAATGCCTATGTTGCTCTTGAACGTTTGCTTTCAGAGAATCTTCAAACAGCTGAAGGCGCAGCCAATCTAGCAAATACGGCGCAAGCCCGCGCTTCAAAAGAGAGAGTGGCTCGAATCCTAGAAGAGGCAAAAATACTTTCCGCTGAAATCGAGGCCACTAGTCCTCAGATTTGGGAGATTATTAATGAAGTAAATCGTATAGAAGGCGAGAAAGAAAAGCAGAAACGCATTGCAGCTGAGAACCATCTCCGTTTCTTAGAAGAATCCCAACAGGCTTTAGCACGATGGTCCCCTGTTATTAACCGAGAACTCGATAAGACAGCCTTTACTGGTCGAGAACTAACAGATGGGGCACTGGCTAAATTTGCTGTATTCCTTGCAAGGCTTGAGCGATCTCTTCATCTAACGCTTACTGAAGACTCCTTAGTTGGATATCCAGAAGAGCAATATACTTATACTCCCGAGGGAGGACAAGAACAAGTTATTGTCGTCGCGAGCGGTTTTGCAATTTGCTTCCCAAAGGGCCAGGTGCCGGATATAACAGTAGGTGCTCAGGCAAAAAGTCTTTTTGATGAACTATTATTTAACGATCAAGATGGTATCTATAGGTATACTATTCAGGCCGAAAACGCCACTCAATCTCTTTGGAATAACTTCGGAACGCCTGATGAGAAAAGACAAAACTCTTGGTGCTTCTATCTCTCAGAAAATGCCTTTAAGACAGTACGGGCAGGTGGGGATATAGATTAAGGTCAAATTAGCTTACGCTTTTAATCAGTAGGGTGGCCACAGTTCATGTGCCACCTTTTTTTGTAGTGGGTATCTATTATGGTGTTATTGGTTGGATCTGAATTAATCCCCTCTCTTAGAGGCTACTTTTTTTCTGCTGCTGAACATGATTTTCAAGAGGATTTGTGTAGTCGAGTTTGGCTTGTGGTCAAGAATGCTTTGTCGGTTCTTCTCTATTTTGCTTCGTGTTGTTTGATTGATTGGAGGGTGACGGTTCCTCTATTTTGGGATCAGGAGGGCTTTCATGTTTTGGAAGATGTCGATTTGCTTGAAGATGAGTTAGAGGAGGCCATAAGCGATATTGAGGGATCGGAATTATGGAAGGGGGGTATTTCTTTGGATGCGGTCGCTGAGGTGTTGAGAGAGGCTAGTGAGTGTGATTATACCCTTGAGTGGCGCCTTTCTTTCGATCTTCAATCGTTGACGCTCGTACTGTCGCTTTATGCCCCGCTGGGGATCGATTTGGAGAGACTTCCCTCCTTTGAGGAGGATGCCAGCGTGGGGTTGAGTGTCTCCGATTGGGAGGAAACTTCGGTGTTGGTCGATCCAGAAAAGAAGAAAAAACTGAGTTGTCTTCAAACTCTCCTTTCGTTCAAGGTTTCCTAAAAATCTGTCATTGAGTTAGGGTGACTTCATGAAGAGATGGGTTGCCCTATTGGTCTCTTTTCTTTCGCCTTGCCTTGGTTATACTCCATGGTATACCGGGACATTTCTTGAATTCTCGGGGGCCAATACAGCCCCTGGGCATACGTATTTGGAAACATTCACCTCTGCAACCGTAGTTTTTGGGGAATTTCAAAATAATTGGTCTTTAGATTCTTCTGCCAATCCCACCAGTTTTACTACCAATACGGTCTGGTTTGGGTGGGGAATGACCAAGTGGCTCGATTTTACCTTGGTGGGGTCACTCGTTTATGCCGATGGGGGGGACTTTGGCACCTCTACTTATTTTGCTCCGATTCAGCTTTTCTTTGGGCTGCAGTTTGCTCAGTCAGACCCCGAGACTTGGTGTCCGTATGTGCGGCTATTACTCGTTGAGGAGTTCCCCTCAACTCCCTACGATGATCTGGGTCCAAACATGAGTTTTGCCCCGGTCAGTAATGGCTCTTTTGTCACAGGATTTTCTTTCATCATAGATAAGATCTTATTTCTAAAAACGATGCATCCGACAGATTTTTGTCTTAATCTGAATTATTCCTATCAAACTAAGGCCCATATTACTGGTGTGAGTATTTTTGGGGGGGATATTCAAACCGATATGCAAACTCACCCTGGTGGGATTTATTCCGTAAATCTCTCTATTCAAATAAGTTTGAATCAAAACTGGGTCTTTGAGTCGGATATTAATTACACCTATCAAGGGGCTACTTCTTTGACGGGCAATTTGGGGAGCGACTCCCCTGCTACTCCTACGCTCGCCTCTCAGCTTATCTCCCTTACCCCGGGGTTCGAGTACAATTTTAGTCAAAGCTTGGGGGTCTTTGCCGGTGCCTGGGTAACTCCTTGGGGACAAAACACCAATGGCATCTTCGGGGTCTATTTTTCCTTTGATGGGAATTTCTAAATTGCGCTGAAAGCGGTCATTTTCTTCTTCCTGCTATAATTTAGTTATAAAAGGGATAATATTTTGAAAAATATCGCATTCTATGCCAACTGGGCCCAATTTTGGGGTGGCCCCATTGCTAATGATGATTACAACGCGCCCTTAACCTATTTAAACTTCATCAATGGTTTAGATCGGGTCATCTATGGCTATTTGATGTTTGGAGTCGAGCCTAATCCTGAATTAAATGATAATCCTAGATTAAACAATTATGGTGGCCTTGATTATGGCTGCAGCTATCACGATGAAAGTCCGTTTTGGCAAGATGGAGATCCTTACATCAGAAACAGTTCAAATGATTGGAATACTTACACCATGTATCCCAATTATTGTTTCACGGGAACTACTCAAAATTTCTGGGAGCAAATGTTTCAGATTGGGGTCAATTTTCGCATTAATGATCCTGATTGCTTTCAACAACTGCAAGTACTTAAGGCTTTAAAGCCTGGTTTAGAGGTGGTCATGAGCTTTGGTGGGTGGACCTGGACTCATGGAGGGGCCGAATTTAGTTCTCTTTCTGCAACATTATTTCATCAAATGGTGAGTTCTGAAGTGAGTCGGCAAGCTTTCATTCAAAGTTCTCACGCGTTTATCACTTCTTATGGTTTTGATGGAATTGATATTGATTGGGAGTATCCTGGGCAGACTTTAGGAGTGATTGATCCTGCCGCTGCAGATCAAGACTTTGAGAATTTTAAAACGTTCATCCAGGAATACAGGAATTTTGCAGGTCCTGATTTTATCATTACGATGCAAGTATCGGGCTTTTTAAGTCCCGACATTGCCGCACGCGAAACATCCCCTATTCAAACTAATGAAGATTACTTCACTTGGATTAAGTCTCTTTTGGATAATGGCCTTTCTGAAGTTAACATGATGTCTTATGACTATTATGTAGCTGCAGGGGCAACTCAAACATTACCCAATGCGCCCCTTTATTGTGGGGGTGGCAACATAGAAAATTGTATCAGCAATACATTTAACATTATCCAACAGGTTATGCCTGAACATCTGGATAAATTTAATTTGGGACTCGCTTGCTATGGAAGATCTTACCAAGGTTTTTCTGGATTTTCTAATTTTACAGAGGCCGATGATTTCATTCAAAATTCGGTAGGCTTGGGAGCTACCGGGGCTGTCGAGAGTATGGGCTATGGGGGAGAAACGGGTGTTGTTTCTTACTATACCATCAACAGTCAACTAAATACGCAAGCGGTTCCACCACAAAATTTGCCCCCTAGCAATAGTTTCCTTCCTAATTTGTTATTGGCTGAACCGGGAAAAGGCTCTAGCGTAACAACGGTTCCGGAGAGTAATTTAATTAATCTTGCCACCCCCTCTTGCGACGGCTCCTACGCAGTCAAATCTCTATAACCCCAACACAAAGTGTACAAATATTTATATCCTTAAACCGGGTGATACACAAAATAGCATTGCAAAGACATTTGGAATCTCCGCATCACGGCTTTCTTCCTGTAACCCTGCAATTACCGACTGGACAAACATCGAAAGCAAACAAATTTACTATGCCACGAATTATACTCCCGGTCCGGGGGTCTACCTCACGGGATATAATACGGCTTATGGAACGTCAATTGCAGTATCACCTTCTGATCAAGTGTGGATTTCCTACGATGGCCCTGATTCTATCGCTGAAAAAATCAAGTTTGCGCAAGGCCTAGGATTGAATGGGGTGATGATTTTTACCCCACAGCAGGATGATTATGCAAATAACTACCCTCTCTGCGATAAAATCAATCAGTTGGTTAAAGGCCTCCCACCAGGAAATGGAAAAATCGGCAGCCAACTCACAAGTGAAGCCCTTAAAGCTGCTCTTGCTATATCTGAAAATATGGTTTGGGGTGTTTTAGAAGAAGGCTTAATTGGAAGCGATGTGCTTTTTATCAATAACATTCTCGAAAAATTGGGGTATGCCGTAGATTTCATCGATTGGGTTACGAGAAATCTCTAAGATTAGTTCTGAGAAATCTCTAAAAAAAACCGGAAATAAAAAAGGCCCGTACAATAATGTACGGGCCACAAATCTGGCAACGCCCTACTCTTCCACACTCTTGTGTGCAGTACCATCGGCGAAAGCGGGCTTGACTTCTGTGTTCGGGATGGGAACAGGTATTTCACCGCTTCTATAGTCACCAGAAAAAACTGTTAAAAATCGCTTAAGGTTGTCACTTCCCCTAACGGAGATGAGTGACAACTCTAAGACGAGTTATCTAGAAAAAAACGTTGTGATTTTAGTGTCTACAGGCAATCAAACTACACAAATCTATGCACTTTGTGCCTGAAACAATATCGATGCTATGAAAAATGCTTTCAAAACTCACTTTAAATTGGATCGGTTAAGATCCGAATTTATCATCCAGTTTGCATCGAGATGATAAAGAAAAAAAAGTGATCAAGTCAGTGGACTAATTAGTACTGGTCAGCTCAATACATTGCTGTACTTACACACCCAGCCTATCAACCTAGTCGTCTACTAGGAGTCTCATAGGGATACATCATCTTGAAGGGGGCTTGGCGTTTAGATGCTTTCAACGCTTATCCTTTCCGAACATAGCTACCCGGCAATGCTCTTGGCAGAACAACCGGAACACCAGA
>JAJZEO010000038.1 GCA_021847505.1 bacterium | reverse complement strand
GTCGCAGAAGAGGCCGCTCCCTCCATCTTAGCTGAACTAGCCGATGGCACCCCACATCAAAAAAATAATAATGAGTGGCCCATACTATTTGCAGGTGTAGATACAACAGCAACGCTCATTAACTACCTTCTCTGGAAATTGGGAACTGACGAGGCGTTGCAAAATCCTGAGCGCACGAAAGAAATTATTCAAGAAGGCCTCAGACTCCATTCACCTGGCCCACTCGTCGGACGTTACCCCCGAGAGCCACTCATCGTTCAAATGAAACATGAAGATGGAACCATGACAAAGCAAACGATTCACCCTGGTGAAGGGCTGGTCGTCGTACCTGAATTAGCCGCACTAAACCCAAGACTCTTCCACGACCCCACCCTCTTTAACCCCTCGCGTTACACCTCCCACCCCGAGGAAGCCCGCGCCTTTTCTGGACTTACCCTCTTCGGAGGTGGCCCCCACCTTTGCCCCGGCAGACAACTCGCCCTATATGAGGTGGAACAACTCTTTTTGAGACTCGCAACAGACTACCGCATCAAAACAAACGGACCTGATGAGCTCACCTCCGGCTCCCTAATCATTCGCAAAGGCGCCTCAGCAAATGTCACCATCACAAGAAAAAGCCCGGCATAAGCCCGTCATCATTGACTGCTAAGTGAGCAAAAATCCCATTCCCCTGATTCAAGCCCTATGATTTTACATACTTAAACAACTCGGAAATCGCTTGTAAAAACAATAAGGCAGATGCAAGAAGCAAAAATGCCCATTGATCTCTTCGAAAATAAATCTTCCCTAAACACCAAAATGAACAAACAAGACCTGATACCCCAATAACAAGCGTATTATCCCAAAATGTTATTAGAATAATTAGTAAAATTAAAGCCCCACCACACTCTATTTTACCTTCTACCTTCCACCACTTTGCAATTCTCTCTTTTGTTGATATCTTCTGATTCATTTCCAAAGCTCCCACCATTTCTTTGTTTCAGATTCATCTCCACGTTGATAATATTCCTTTTCCAGAGCATCCGCCTCCTGTTGACATCTTACTCCTTCATTATATTCTTTACAGCCTTTGATTAAATGTCTTGATGCCTGAACTCCTTCAAATATCGCTGGAATCTCCATTCCACCCGCCGCACAGCCTCCGGCCGCTATCGCTTCTCCCGTAGCTTGCAATACTAATTCAAAAGCCTCGTCCTTGTGCACTTTTTCTTCTTCTCTTAACGATTGAATACGCTCATCTTTATTATTCCCATTAATTTCCTCATCTATATGCTTTTTGATGTGACAAGCAAGGTATTCCCATTGAGCCTTACCTCGCGCCCCCAATGCTGAAGATCCTTTTGATGCGTATGTTTCATTCCATTCAACCAAAGCTGATTCAAGAGAGGCTATCATAGAGGATAATTTTATTGACGAATCAAGACCGCCTTCAATTATTTGGCTTTTAATTTTTTGGAGTAATCTGGTTTGATTTTCCTTTTGTGTAATCCATTTGACCCACTCTTCCTGTGAACCTTTTTTCTTCTCAGTTGATATAGGAAGCCCCAGCTCTATCCAAGCTTCTCTAACTCTGTCCAAATCGTAAGATTCGATATGGTAATTACCTAAAAGCAGAAGAGGAACCAAAAAAAATAGTAAGCAAGCTCTCATGCTGAATTTCCAAAAGTTATTAAGCTATGGCAAATATTAATAACAACTAACAAAAAAAGACATTCATTTTGAATTCACTTAGTTACACTAAATTTCCTTTAGAGAACGGAAATCCCATTCCCCTGATTCAGTCTGATAAGGGATATAGCGGAATTCATTAAAGGGCTTACCTACCGCTTCTTTTAGCAATTCCAGCACTTTTAAAGTCCCTTCGACATGTTGACTCTCTTTTCCATTGCTTCCTCGCACCATGACACACTGCGGCAGGGCATTTTGACGCCATACATGTTCCTTACCGACATGAAAAGCTACATGCGCATGTTCATGCATAGGAAAATCCCCCTGTGTATCCCCGATCGTTACAATCAAAGCCCCAGGCAACTGCGCTAGCTTATTAGCTAAATGCCTTCTCGAAGTGGACCCCTTGTTTGTTGTGCTAGCCAAAATAAACCTAAAATCTTGCCCATTTCTCCTAGCAATCCCCGAAACAACCTGCTGCTCTTGTGGGGAAAATTGTGAAATGAGAGATTGTGGATGCTTCATCGCCTCTTTTACATAGGCTAAAGGAGCAATCGTCGTCCAAGGAATCGTTGAAAACTGCACTTCAATCGCACAAGAGTTACTCATCACCCTAAAAATCGGATCTATGTTATTTCGAATAGCCACAATAACCTCCCCCAATTCCTCAGGAGTTGCCAATATCGACTGATCAAGATTATTCAGATGCACCTGATCGAGCTTTGCGAGAAGCTCTTGAGCATGTAGCCGTTGAGACTCATTTCCATGCTCAATAACCTCTTTAAGAAACGCACCAATAAGGATCTTTCCTAATTGAAAAGAAACTTCCAAGGGATATTCTTCGAGGATTTCTAGAGAACCATCCCCTTTCAGACGATGCCCCCCAAACAACCCATAAACAGCAACATTCTCATAATCAAAAGAAGGGCCAAAAACTTGGTTTAGAGCCACATTACCCCGCCTCCATTCTTCTAGAGAAAGATCATTAACTACTGGGGTTCCTGATAAAAACGCGACATCGACATTCTCATTTTCCAATAAGGATTTAATAGCAGATATGACTCTCGGATCGGCTATCGATTCCACATTATCTCGTACCACACCATCAACATCTGAAATAATGATCAGCTTTTCAATGGAGGAATTATCCTGAAATGCCTCCGGAATATAGGCCTTCCCCAAAGCGCATAGAGAGCCGGAAATAGCAATTCCCACGAGGGTATTTAAAGAAAATAAGCTCACGATTCCTCCTAAACTTTAAACAGTTAGACAAAAATGTAAACTTTCAAATCAAGAAAGTCAAAGGCAATTAAAGAAAACATAGACTTTCTACGTTACAAGAATGTAGAATTCAGCAGAAAAACCTAAATTTGCCACATTCAAGAATGCCTATATCGAGAACCATTCTCTATTTTTTCGCTTGTTTAACTACTATTATCGCCTATAGCAATGAAGAAACGCCCCCCTCTTCGGAAATTTGCGAGGATGGCAAACGGCATTATCGCGTCGCTCTTCGTCACATCGAAAGTGGGGGTATCGGTTATAATACAGGTTACACTACTTTAGAAGCCTTTCTCTCTTCAGATCCAAGCCAATGGCCGGTGACCCCTTTTTTTGATGCTAGAGGCCATATCTTCGATAATGGGAGATGGGCTGCTAACGCGGGTATTGGATTGAGAACATTGTCAAAAACAAGAGCAGGGCGATTGCATGATAAATTACTTGACTCCTAATAAATGTAATCTATAAGCAGGATTCCATCCAGCCATCCGTCTTTTGAGTGAAATACTGTCTTTCTCTGTTGTGTCCGCTTTTACCAGATT
>JAJZEO010000097.1 GCA_021847505.1 bacterium | reverse complement strand
ATTTACCCGCTGCTGACCCCGACAATGTGAAAAAGCAGATCGAGGATGTGATCGGCATTGATGCTTCTCAGGCCTTATTATGCTCTGCTAAAACGGGCATTGGGATCAAAGAAATCCTTGAAGAGACTGTCTTTTCCTTTCCTCCTACAGCAGTGCCTGAGGATAAAGACACCCTGCGTGCCCTAGTTTTTGATTCCCATTACGACAACTACCGTGGCGTAATGATCTACGTTAGGGTCATCTCGGGTGTTCTCAAGAAAGGGACTCAAATTCTCCTCATGCAAACTAAACGAAAATTCGAAGTGCTCGAAGTGGGGATTTTCTCCCCCAAAGAGATTCCTTGCGAAGAGCTTCGTCCTGGAGAGGTTGGCTATGTCGTAGCCGGGATCAAGAAACCCACTGATGTCAAGATTGGCGATACGGTTACGTCGAGTACTCATCCTTGCGATGAGCCTCTGGCCGGTTTTAAACTGATCGCTCCCGTCGTCTTTGCGGGGATTTTCCCCGTCGATTCTTCCGATTATGAAGCTCTCGCCGACGCTGTCGTCAAGCTTCAACTCAACGACTCGGCCCTCCACGTAGAGCCAGAAAACTCTCTCGTACTTGGCACCGGATTTCGTTGCGGATTTCTCGGCCTACTTCACCTCGAAATCGTCTTTGAACGGCTTCAGCGTGAGTTTAATCTCGATATCATCACTACTGCTCCTAGCGTTCTCTACAAAATGCACATGACGAATGGCACCATCAAAGACATCGACAACCCAGCTCACTTCCCTGACCCTACCCAAATTGACTTTATCGAAGAACCCTGGGTCATTTGCAACTTGATGACTCCCTCTATTTACTTAGGTCCGATCATGGCCTTGGCCAATGAAAAACGGGGCGAATTGATCAATACCGAAACGATCGACGACACGCGCATCTATCTACACATTCGAATGCCCCTTAATGAATTCATCACCGACTTCAATGACCGTCTAAAATCGGTCACTCAAGGGTATGCTTCGTTCGACTATGAGCCAGAAGGTTACCACCAAGGCGACATCATTAAGCTTGAAATCCGGGTCAATGAGGAACCGGTCGATGCCTTCTCTACCCTAATCCACCGCTCCAAAGCCGAAACCAAGGGACGCTCTCTCTGCAAAAAGCTCCTCGACGTCATCCCACGCCAGCAGTTCAAGGTGCCCCTCCAAGCTTCGATTGGGGGAAAAATCATTGCCCGAGAGACCCTCTCGGCCATCTCCAAAAACGTCACAGCCAAGTGCTATGGCGGGGACATTACCCGTAAGCGCAAACTGTGGGAGAAGCAGAAGAAGGGAAAGAAGAAGATGAAGGAATTCGGCAAGGTCTCGATCCCCCAATCTGCCTTCATCGATATCCTCAAGTCAGACACTCAATGATTACCTGAATTAGGCGGCTAGCTCACCACCTGCTAACCGACCGTAAGGACGAATCGCTTCCCGCGTGGCTGTAGTACAATCCTCTTGAGAGATCCTTCCCCGTTTAGCAAGTGTCCGTAAGATCCATTGTTGCCTTTGGAAAGTGCGCATAAACGAGGCTTGGGTTGATGCGCTAACGAGGGGTCTTGCAATGAGTGCCGCAAGAAACGCCTGCTCAGAGATCGTCAATTCCTGAGGCTCTTTTTGAAACACTTCATGCGAAGCAGCTGTGAGACCGTGCACACCATAAAAACAGGTGTTGAGGTAAAACTCTAAGATTTGCTCTTTTGAAAGGTGCCTTTCCAACAATAGGGCTATAACCACCTCATGGAGCTTTCTTCGGTAGGTTTTTTCTTTTGTTAAGACTAACTGGCGTACTAATTGCTGGGTGATTGTACTTGCTCCTTCTACAATCTTTCCCTGCTTTAGATTTGTCCGGAATGCTCTCACAATTCCGATTACGTCAATTCCAGGATGAATATAAAATCGACGATCTTCTGCACTAATCAAGCCATCCCGTAGAATAGGAGGGATCTTCTCAAAGGGAATGAACGTTTTCTTCTTCCTTTCGATTTCATAATTATTCAGAATTTCATTTATTTTATTTTTAATATTTTTCATAAATGCATTTTACTTTATTAGGGTCATAAGAACAGAGAGATTTTGCATGAGAGATTCTTTAGATCCTGTTATCCAACAGATTGCAGAAGAAGAGTTGAGAAATGGACTTCAAAGGAGTGGTGCCAGAAGGGGGCACACTCTTATGATTGATCCCCATACTGGAGAAATTCTAAGTTTTGCCGAATATCCTTCCATGCAAAGAAAAATGTTGTTTGAGACTCGGGAACCTGGATCTGTTTTTAAATTGATCAATTATGCAATTTGCCTAAGCGCTAATGAAAAATTGTTAAGCGACGGGGAGGATTCTCTTTTTTCCCCTAATCAATGGATCCCCCACTGTAAAAATATTTCCAGTGAAGACCTCTCTCCTACTAAATTACTTAATCTAAATGTTGCCATACAAAAATCGTCGAATAACTATCCCATTCAAATTGTCAACCAATTGGTTAAGAAAATGGGTGCCGCTTGGTATTTAAACCAACTTAAGGAGACGTTTAGGTTTGGGGAAAGAGTAGTTCCAGAGGATCAATCTGGATGGCTTCCCACTCCTGGCTCTTTCCATGCAAATGGAAATCCGCATTGGTATAGTAATACTCCCCAAGCCTTAGCCATTGGTTACAATCTCACCGCCACCAGCCTACAACTAGTGCAAGCTTATGCAACGATTGCGAACCGGGGGATTCGTCCCTCCTTGGAACGCAAAGGTAAACGTGTCTTGAGCATTGAGACTTGTAATATTCTGATTGAAGCTATGGAACTTGTCGTTCAAGAAGGAGGAACCTCGCCACTGGGCAATATCCCTGGTTACCGAACAGCAGGAAAGTCAGGATCTGTAAGGAAATTTATCGATGGTCGCTACATCAAGGACCGGAATTTTGCTTCTTTTATTGGATTTGCCCCAGCTGAAAGCCCTGCCTTTGTCCTTCTCGTAGTTCTCGACGAACCGGTCGTCAAGTTGACAGAGCACGGCCCCATGAACCATGGGGGAACCTCAGCAGCATCGATCTTCAGAGAGATCGGGCTTCGCTCCTTAAGCATCTACAATCTTTTAAAGAATTTTTTATTTATTAAAACTTTTAAAGTTTCATGGATTATCATTTAATGTATAATTAGTCATTGATCAATTTAATATGAGATTTTTATGGAATTCGGTTGCTCTCTAAAACTTGAGGAATATACTTGGGAAAATGCTCTTTGCTGGGGAAATTGCCAGGCGCATTATAAAAGGGCGGCCGAAGGGGAGCTCTGTGGTCGAACAGTCCATTTTCTCATCGCAGCCGTTGAATTGATCCCCATCTTGGGACAGATCGCCTCTATTATTGAAAAAATCCTTATCACTGGGTGTCACGATCCCTCCTCAGAAGTACCCGAAGTGGTAAAGAAGGCAAAACCCCGGAAAAAAAGCAAAGGCAACAAAACTGATCCCATGTTGGGGGCAAAGAATCGTGCAGCAACCAAGATTCAGGCCGTCTATCGAGGATTTATCGCCAGAAAGAAACTCCGTGAGGAGTTGAGGGTAAAAAATCATGCTGCGGCCAGGATTCGGGCCATCTATCGAAGACATGCCGTCAGAAAGAAACTCCGGAATGATGCAGCATTGGTGCTTCAAGCTGCTTGCAGAGGGTTTATTGGAAGAGAGGATGCAAAGTGGGCCGGCCTATCCTCCTATGGCACGGAGTCCCTAACTAATGCGAGAAAAACCATTAGCAATAATAGCCAAATTCATAGTTACCCACGAGCTCAGGGGGGAAATACCGCGGTTTTTCTACCGAAAGATAACCCCAAAGTCGTCTTAAAAGCTAGTGGAGGAAAGAGTGCGAGCCGACTTAAGCAGATAAACCTAGCAAGAACGGTATGCAAAGAACACCATCTTAGGCATCTTGTGGTCCCCAAAGCAGTACATTACGGACAGTTCCTTATTGAAAAGCGCCTTCCTATTGGGGTTCCTGGCTCAAAAGAGCAGATTAGCTTATATTGTGAAAACCGGGAAAAGTTTAGCCGTGCTGTAGAAGAATTTGCAGAGTTGTCCTTTCGATCCATAATCATTGATATTACAGACGTTAACACCATTTATCAGACTTTGAGTGAGGCCCCTTTAGGGCGCTATGATAATATCCCCTTTTACATTGAAAACGATGAAGGATTCATAGGGCTCATAGATATAGAAGGGTTTGCTACAGATAACTCAATCAAATATATCCACCACAAATGTCGAACATTGGTTTACCTGTTCCCCCATCATTTAGATGCCATTTTACAAGTGGCCAACAGATTTGATCCGAACTGTGAGAGTTTTCGTGGAGACCTTCAAAAAATTCAAGAAGCCACTATAAAGACTTTTAAACTTATCTATGATGATCACCTAGCCTTTGTTTTAGAAAAAGGAATCACATTTGCGAATCCTACTGAAATGCCGCCAATTGCCTCTGAACAAATGGCTCTCATCACCGCACGATCAGTAGCCATGTTCCGAAATATGCACACCGGGTTTTCTGACCTAGCTAGTGAGGAGTATTTCAGAATCTCTCGTGAACATCCTACCCTTCTTTTGCAAGAAGGGTGCTTAGGGGACAATCCCGACACTACCGTTCAACTCTTTACACGACAGCTTCCCCACATTGTAGATGCCTTTCATGCTCTTCTCTCAACGCATTTGATAGAGCAGTTAGAGAATTCCCAGGATCCCATCACCTCTTATAGTCAACTTCTCTCACTTAGGTCCATTTCTTTGACAACTACTTCAAGATCATTTCAGACATTTACCCAATTTATGTACGATAAGTTGGTGCATGTCTTCCCAGAAGAGGCGTTCGAAAAGCTCGGCTTTTTCTACGCTATTCAAACCCAGATTATTCAAGAGCTCGCTAATGCGGGAGTTGTGAGCCTTGCTCACTCTAGCCCCCGTATTTCAGATACCATTCTCGTATTTTGTTAATTTAGGCGTTGTAGGAGCCTGAGCTTGTCTGTCCGCCATGACCCGTCCAATTATTGTGTATAAATTTACCTGGGTTGCTCAGCAGTTCGAACGTATGAGCTCCGAAGTAGTCCCGCAATCCTTGCAAAAGATTCGCAGGTAAAACCTCAGAAGTGATTCCGTCGTAAAATGCAAGGGCAGCTGTGAAACAGGGGGCAGGGATTCCATACTCAATCGCAAGGATACCCGCTTTCCTCCATCCCTCCGAACAACGAAGGAGGGCCTTCTTGAAAAACTCATCGAGCATCAGGTTTTTGAGATCTTTTTTCTTATCGAACGCCTTTTTAATTTCACCAAGGAATACCGAGCGGATAATGCATCCATTTCGCCACATGAGGGCAATTCCTCCGTAATTGAGATCCCACTGATATCTTTCTGAAGCAGCTCGCATCAGCATGTAGCCTTGTGCATAGGAAATGATCTTTGATGCGTAGAGAGCTTTTCGGATGTTTTCGATTGTCTCCTCTCTATCCTCGGTAAACAGCCTTTCGTGCCTTTTGTATTGCTTGCTCATCTCGACCCTCTCTTGTTTAAGAGCGGATAAACACCTTGCAAAGACAGCTTCTCCAATCAATGTGACCGGCATCCCTTCATCGAGGGCTGATTCTGCTGTCCATTTGCCGGTTCCCTTTTGTCCTGCCTTATCGAGGATCTTCGAGACAAGCGGCTTTCCATCACTATCCTTAAAAGAAAGGACGGCAGCAGCAATTTCAATCAAATAACTATTGAGCTCTCCCTTATTCCATTGTTTGAAACTATCAGCCATCTGATCTTCATGCATGCCCAACACCCGCCCCATCAAGGCATAAGCCTCACAAATGAGCTGGATGTCACCGTACTCAATCCCGTTGTGGACCATTTTGACATAATGACCTGCGCCCCCTCTTCCCACCCAATCGCAACAAGGCTCTCCCGTGTCTGCTTTAGCAGCGATGGTTTGCAGAATTTTTTTGATGAACGGCCAGGCATCAGGATTGCCTCCTGGCATGAGAGAGGGACCAAAACGGGCTCCATCCTCTCCCCCCGAGACGCCACATCCGACAAACAAGATCCCTTTTTTGGCTAATTCCTCCACGCGTCTTTCTGTATCAGGGAAGTGGCTATTGCCCCCGTCGATGAGGATATCCCCTTTTTGAAGGAGGGGAAGAAATTCTTCAATGAGTTGGTCAACGGCATCCCCTGCCTTAACCATAAACAAAATGATACGGGGCTTTTTAAGGGAGTTAACCACCTCTTGGATCGTCTTGGCTCCCACGATTTTTGTCCCTTTAGCAGGCCCTTTTAAAAAATCGTCGACTTTGGAGACGGTTCGGTTAAAGACCGTCACAGTAAAACCGTGGTCATTCATGTTGAGGGCGAGGTTTTGTCCCATGACAGCTAACCCTACAAGTGCGATGTCCGATTGACCCATACTTTTTCCTCCTTGTCTTCAAGTGGAGCTTTGACTAAACTATTTCTCGTGTTCCCGTAGCTCAGTGGATAGAGCGGTCGCCTCCTAAGCGGCAGGTCGCGCGTTCAAGTCGCGCCGGGAACGCATCTTCACCTATTAAAGCGACCTCTCCCCTTTTAATAAAGGGCAAACTTAACTCACTTACACTCTTCGAAATACTGAACGAGACCGTCGGCAATCGAATGAGCCAACTTGTCAAGATAGCGGTCGTCGCGGATCTTATGCATTTCTTCCTTGTGAGTGAGAAAGCCCCCTTCAATCAAAATAGCAGGCATTTTCGTTTCTCGAATGACGCAATAATTTCCCTCTTTCACCCCTCGAGAAAATGCCTCTGTCGATGCCACCATTCTTGAGAGGACCGTTTGGGCAAGCCGCTTAGAGTTCTTCTTTCTCCAGGGTTCCCCTTTGGGATAATAAAATACTTCGATCCCTTGAGCTGATTCACTTTGTGCAGAGTTAAAATGGAGCGAAATGAGTACTTGTGAACGGGCATCATTGGCAACAGCGGCTCTTTTTTTCAGGGGGACATACTCATCGCGCGATCTCGTCATAATCACGTGATAGCCTCGTTGTTCAAGGTGCCTACGGAGAAAGTGTCCCGTTTTTAAGCAGAGGTCTTTTTCCTCACAGTACTGATTGCGTGCTCCCAAATCATAGGCTCCATGCCCCGGATCGATTACAACAACAAGAGACTGCTGCCTATGAACAGGCTGTTTCGTTTGCAGTGTTGTCTTACTTCGATAGACCTGGTCCGTCTGTGTATGCACACACGCAACCAGAAGCAAAGGAAGAAGAAGTAAAAAAAGGCTAAGTTTTACGCTTTTCATGGAATTTAACGGTTATACACAATTGGCCAATTCCTTCGCAATGGCGATGTCGTCAAAATCGACACTTTTTCCTTGAAAAATCTGTTTCTTTTCATGTCCTTTACCTGCAATGAGGATCAGATCGCCTTGGTTTAGCAGCGAGATCCCTCGAGCAATCGCTTCTTTGCGATCATAAATTAGTTCATAATTGTTTCCACGAAATCCTTGTATGATTGCGCGAGCAATTTCTACAGGATCTTCATTTCGTGGATTATCGTTAGTGATGATCGTCAAATCGGCTAACTCTTCCGCCACTTTTGCCATCTGGGGCCGTTTAAGCGCATCTCGATTACCCCCACAACCAAAGATGAGAACAATCTTTCCAGAAGTGACATCCCTTAATGACAAGAGGGCTTGTCTTAACGAGTCTTCGGTGTGACAAAAGTCAATGTAGGCGGTCTTCTCATCTCCCAATTCAATCCTTTCCATACGACCACTAATCGGGGGAAATGTTTTAAGTCTTTGGATGATCATTTCCATGGGGAATTTACGCACCCGAGCAATGGCAATTGCACAAAGAACGTTATAGACATTAAACTTTCCAATAAGAGGAACAAATATAGGCCAAATTTGCTCTTGATGGTGCAACTCAAAATAGGTCCCTTCAGGCGTAATTCGAATGTTGCCTGCTCGATATTCGGCATCAGAATCAATCCCAATGGTGATAGGATGATTCAAATCGAGTCGTTTTGAGTAGGGATCATCCACATTGATAATAGCAACTCCCGAAGGTTTAAGCCTTGAGAATAGTTTCTTTTTTTGCAAAAAGTAGTCTTCCATGGAAGAGTGGTAATCTAAATGCTCTGGAGAAAGGTTAGTGAAAACAGCGACATCAAATGAAAGAGGATCGGCCCGATTCTGAGCAAGTCCATGCGATGATATCTCTAGAACTGCAGCGGTATCATGACAGATGATCATTTCCCGTAAGAGTTTTAGCGTGGTAATACAATCTGCTGTTGTCAAGTCACTCGTATAACTGTTCTCTCCTACGATCCGTTCGATAGTTCCGATCAACCCCATCGATTCAAAGCCATTAAAGATATGCTTGGTCAGATAGCTTGTCGTTGTCTTCCCCTTTGTGCCAGTAATCCCAACCATAAATAACTCTCTTGCAGGATCCTGAAAAAATTCTTTCGCAATTTTGGATTCTGCTTTAGGCACATCCCCGACGATAATTTGCGCTATATTTTCGAAGAAAGGGTTGAAAATATCGGTTAAAATACAAGTAGCGCCAGCTAAGATGGCATCATGGATGTAGTCGTTCCCATCAAACTTCGCACCTCTCTTAGCAATAAACATACACCCAGGTGAAGCAAGCTTGGAATTGCTTGTGAGAGCCTCAATCTCGATCTCTTTGGATCCTTTAAAATTCTTGATTTCTAGGTCTTTTATTAGTCTTTTTAGTTTCATTATTACCCTCTCAATTGTTCCATTGATTGTAGGTCTCAATCAATTCTTTCGCTTCTTTGACCCAGTCAGCCTTGTCAGGATCGTATCTTGGATCTCCTTTGGGATGCCCATAAGGATCATCAGGAACTTCCCCCAAGTAACTAAGTGAACGCTTGGCAATCTCTCTAAAAATCGGCGCCGCACAATTTCCTCCCCAATGAGTCGTACCAAAACCAGGAACATAGACTTTCATCGGTTCGTCGACACCAACGTATAACACAAAACGGGGTTTGCTTGCAGGAGCAATTCCAATAAAACTCGAAAAATGTACCGACTTTAAATACTTTCCTGCTTTGATCTTCTCGCTTGTGCCCGATTTTCCCGCTTCAGAAAATCCTGGAATATCGGCTTTTGCTGAAGAGCCCCCCTGCTTGGTCGTAAATTTCATTCCGGTCAAAATTTCTTGCGCTATGCTCTCATCCATCACCCGTTGGAAATACTTGGCACGGTCAGAGTTGTCGAATACAATTTCTCCATCACGAACGATTTTTTTCAAAATAGTCGGCTTTACAAGATACCCTCCATTGGCAAATACCGCAAATGCGCGAACCAATTGTACCGAATTAACCATCACGTTGTAACCGATCGAAAGAGAGTAGGGAGTTGGTCCTGACCACTGGAGCACGCCACTCGCATATGTCTTTCCAGGAATGGGCACCATCCCTACATTCTCATAGGGAATCTCCACACCACTCTTTTGACCCAAACCAAAAACCTCAACCAGTTTCTCTCGATACCAATGTGGCCCTAGTTCATCGATGATTTTCTCTACAAGTCGAGCTGGATAGACGTTCCCCGACTTCTGGAAAGCCATGTACATATTCATATATTTGTGCACACGAACATCCTTTAGCGGTTGTGTCCTTCCTTTGAAGTAGCAATTGCTGCAACTCATCATCTCCTGTGGAGAAAAAATCGGCTTTCTTCCTTGCTTGAGAAGCTCATCATTGGCCATCATCGCAATCGACATGGTGATGGCTTTCATGGTCGATCCTGGCTCAAACGCATCCGTCGTCGGCTTGTTTCGGGAGTGCTCGATCATCTCCGGATCGTTGTAGTAAGTCCGGTATTCTGTCGGATCAAACGACGGATATTGGGCCATGGCATAAATTTCCCCTGAATAGGGGTCCATCATGACCGCCCAACCAGAGTGTCCATTCACCCTCTGCACACCTTTGGCAAGCTCTTCCTCTGCAATCGCCTGTATCACGTGATTGATCGTCAGATAAATATCGGCCCCATGCTCGGGAGGCGTTTGAACCGTATCCATGTCGAGTTCATAACGAGGGGATCTTAAAATCGTCCGTTTCCCCTCTTTTCCCACAAGAAAGTCGTGAAAGAAGGTCTCTAATCCTCCCGTAGGAATCGATTGATTCGTCTCGATATCCCGGTCATCCCGCACCGTATGCAGTAATTGGCCCAATAACTTTCCAAAAGGATAGCTTCGTTGATAATCTTTCACAAAATAAAGGGCATTCTTGGCGATTTTTTTTTCACGATAGTAGGTTTTCCACCACTGGTAGACCCTTTCTTTTTCTTCGCTACTTAAAAAGGTCGCGATCCTTCTCGATCGACTCTTTTTGGTAAAGTGGGGATAGATTTCATCGACACTGAGCAGTTTTGAGATTTGGTCTGCCATCTCTTTTTTATGAGATTCAGGAATGAGTGACGGGTCGATGAGTAGATGAAATTTCAAAATGTCAAGAGCATATGCCTGCGGCTTTTCTATATGAGTCTCGTTGATCGAGGTATTGGAATAAAAGACACCCCTTCGAAACGGCTCTTTTACGGTCGTTTGATGTTGAGCTTTGGCCACTTTGGCCCACTTATCATGCTCGATAACCTGAATTCTAAAATATTGAACGATTAAGACAGAGAAAAGAAAAACAACAAAGACACCTACAACGACAAACCGAAATCTTTGTTCACATACTTCTTTCACCTAGCACCGATAACTACACTGGGCAAGCCAAAGAGTGACTTGGCCTCTCTTTCTTGTTCAAGGGGAGCTTGATTAGGAATCTGAGCTCCTTCGTTCATGACGATAATTTCATCGATCATGGGATGTTTTAAATGAGTAAACTCTGGACGCTGTGCCAGTTGCATTAAATGCTTTGGATTTTCAAATTGATCGATCTCAAGGGCAAGACGCATATTCTCTTCTTGCAATAATCGTACTTCATCAGTCAAGGCTGGCAGTTCGATGCGAAGCAAAGTCAAATCGTTTTGTTGTTGAAGATATGCGTAAAGCGCTCCACAAAAAGAAGTAGCGCAAACAACGACTTTGATGAGCAATATTTTTTTCATTCCACCCTCTTTCTTGCCACTCTGAACTTTGCAGAGCGTGCCCTCCGATTATTTCTCGTCTCTTTAAACGTGGGCATAATCGGTTTTTTCGTGATCGTTTCGAGTTTGGCTTCAGAAATTTTCTGGCCATAATGATTCCGGATTGGACTTGACAAGTCACGAAACACATTTTTCACGATTCGATCTTCCAAACTATGAAAGGTGATCACGGCGACCTGCCCCCCTGGCCTCAGAAAATTGACCGCTTTCTCTATGGTTTCTTGAAGCGTCTCAAGCTCTCGATTGACATAGATGCGAATGGCCTGGAAGATTTTTGTCGCAGGATGGATTTTCCTGCCGCCTCGAGGAATCACCTCTTCGAGAATTTGGCTTAATTCTGTGGTCGTTTGTATCGGCTTTTTTCTTCTGGCGTTGACGATTGCCTTGGCACTTACTCTCCAAAGCTTCTCTTCCCCGAGCTCTTTGAACATTTCACCAAGGTCTTTTTCAGGAAGAGTATTGACGACTTCTTTTGCTGTCATTTTCGCCGTCGGATCCATTCTCATGTCGAGGGGGCCTTCCTTAGAAAAACTAAATCCCCTTTCATCTTGATCAAACTGCATAGATGACACCCCTAAATCAAAAAAAAACCATCGACCTCATTCACGGATAAATCGCGAAGAACTTCTTGCACATTGACGTGATCGCTATGAACAAACTTGACTTTCTTCTTAAATGGCTCCAATGTTTCACTAGCGATAGCTAAAGCTGCAGGATCCTTATCACAAGCAATGTAGAGTTCGATTTCGGGATGGGCTTCTAAAATTGCCTTCGCATGCCCCCCGGCACCTACTGTTCCATCGAAAAACACCTTCAACTCAACATCGGAAAACGCTGAAAGAACCTCATCCAACATGACCGGCTTGTGCTGGACTGCCTTCATAATAAAACCACCTCATCTTGGAGTTTTTCGATCGCCTTTTCGATTTTCCCTTCGTCAGATTCAAACTCTTTTCCAAGACAACTAAACGCCTCTTGCATCATCATCCTGAGCTCTGAGCCCTTCTCTCCGCCAACAAAACTAGCTAAATCGCGCTCATAAACTTCTTTGGGCCATAACTCGACCTTGTCTAAGGCACCTGCGATGATGATCTCTTTTTTGATCCCCACACCACTCGCTAAAACACTCGGCAAAGATACACGGCCAATTTTGTCGCATGTACCTTCAGTCAATGTCGAGAAAAAGAGGGTGAAAAACTTTTGGAACTTTGCCATGTGGCGCATTTTGCGGAAACCTTCGACGATCCCTTCCATGTCTGATTTACGATAAATCGCAAGACAACCACCCATGCTCAAAGCAATGGTAAATTCTAAGACACCATTATCGACCAACTGATAGCGCAATTCCTGAGGAAGAACAAAACGATTCTTCTCATCCAATTTCGCCGAATATGATCCACTAAAGAAAGGAGTGCCCAAAATTGTTGCCCTAGTATTCCCACATTTTTCCACAGCATAACAACGGGCAGAAAAGTTAGCAACTATTTCTGTGGGAAAACGTGTCGACAAATTGTTCATATCTTGCATATATATAAAATTTACTTTATCTCAACTTCATTCAAATCAACAATCTAATGCTGTTTACAAATTGTGGGGAATTTGGTGGGAAAAATTTCACACCACACGAAATTCTCCTTTCTGTTAATTAGAAAATATACTCCTGACACTTGAAAGTTGGGAGATTTTCGCAGGCGGCGCCACGAAGTTTAAGCAGGCGCTAGCCGACCGCGAAGCAGCCCCCTGTTAGAAACAGGGGCGATGGAGCGGGGTTAAAATTCGGGGATGGCGACAATGAAAATCCCCCAACTTTCCAGTGGAAGGAGTATATGACTCAAAAATCGACACGTACCATCGATAATCTCGGGCTAGACGCATACATTTCGTATGAACGTGAGCGGAAGGGATTCGAAGAGAGGTATGTCAGCGAATCCAAAAATGTAGCGTATCAGATTCAGGCTGACATTTTTGAGCCAATCATTGTCTCCGATTACCAATTATTATTCGATCTAATTCCCAAAGGAGACACTTGGGTTATCCTCATGACTCCACCCGAGTACAATGACCAAAGAAGACGCCTCTTTACTTATCAACTTGCCCCCAAATTAGGGCCTGAGGAATACCTTGAGATGCAAATTGAACGAATCGAGGATACAGCCCAACAGGCAGAAACGGAAAGGCAAGAAAAAGAGAAAGAAGATCAGAAAAAGAAGCGACTCTTCTCCTGGGAAGCTGAAGAAGACCCTGCAGCGATCTCGAAAGAAGCCGCCACCTTGATTGAATTGCTCAAAACGATTAACATACTCAACAAAATCATGATCGAAATCAACGCAGAGCGTTATCGCTATAGTAAAGGGTGACCCATGAGCAAAATCAATTGGACCGATATGTTGGGCTGGTCAGACGAGGAGATCAATGACCTAAGATTCGTCGGTTACTCCTATATTAAAGAGGGCCACTACGAAATTGCCAAAAAATTTTTTGAAGCCCTTGTCGTTCTTTGCCCCGATTCCCCCTATGATCTCCAAACCTTAGGAGCCATTTACCTCCAAATCGGCGATAACCTGCAAGCACTCAACTACTTTGACAAAGCCTTAAAGCTCGATCCCGAGCATGCCCCTACCCTCTTAAACAGGGCCAAAGCGCTCCTATTGCTTGGCTACCACCGTCAAGGCCTAGCCCAAGCTTCTCTTCTCATGTTGAGCGCGGACAAGCGGGTCTCCAACCAAGCTGAGGCTCTCATCCTCTCCTATAAATAAAATTTTTTAATCCAAAACAACCCAAGAATCATCTATAACATCTTGAGTAAGGAGATATTATGGATCTAACCATCAACCACTCAACGACTATCGATGTCACCCCTTTCAGCGAATTATGCTGCCAAGGAATTCGTGTATATGGCGAGTGTGTAGTACGAAATCTTTATGCCCTTGCCCTCCTGGTTGTTGCAGCCGTTTGTTATATTTTCAGTGAGGTTCTTGCCGAGTCTTACTTCGCCTCCGCCTGTTACCAATCTGACCGCCAATTCTGCATGTTCAACACCTACATGGACTATGGGAGCTCTGTAATCAACTTCTCTTACAATGGCTGCAAGGCCGTTCTCACGGCAGAGACTGAAGAAGAGGCTCTTAGGAACCACTATGGCTCGGATGTCATCGATGAGTGGCTAAAAATTGGAACAGATGATACCTACGTCGATTTAAACTACCTCGAAAGAATTAAAACCCGGTTGGCTACTTATTTCCCTCATAGGCGCTAGCGAAGCGAGCAAAATTTAAACGATCACGACGAAGCTAAGGGTATTCCCTTAGCGAGGAGT
>JAJZEO010000135.1 GCA_021847505.1 bacterium | reverse complement strand
CCTATAGAAGCGATCATTGTCTGCAGTTTATGATCGAATCTTTGGAAGATCTACAAGAGCAGCTGAAGAAAAAGGGGGGAAGGCTTTATTTGTTTAAAGGAGATCCCGAAGAAGTTGTTCATCAGTGCATTTCGAAATTGGGGGTTGAGGCTCTCATTGTCAATCGAGATTACACTCCTTATAGTTGTAAGCGGGATAAAAAACTTGAAAAACTCTGCAAAAGCCAAGAGGTCCCGTTTTTTTCTTTTAATGATGCTCTTCTCCATTCACCGGAAGAGACCCTCAAAAAAGATGGCAAACCTTACACGATATTTACCCCTTATTTTCGCAATGCATCAAGGGAAAAGGTTTTGCCTCCCACCCGAAACGGTAAAGCTAACTATTTTCATGGCGGCATTGACTTTGCTGAAAAAAATTCGATCCTTTCCGAGATTTCACCTGGGAATGTGGCCTATGATCGGCTAATCGGAGGGCGGACAGAGGGGCTTAAACTCCTTAGGAAAATCAGTTCATTTAGTAAATATAAAAAACTTAGAGATTTTCCCGCCGAGAGCTATTCGACTCACCTTTCACCTTATTTGAAGTTCACCGTCTGCTCTCCACGCGAAGTCTATTCTGCGATCTGTAGCCGTTTTAGTTTGCACCATGAATTGGTCCGCTCGCTCTATTGGAGAGATTTCTTTACCTCGATTGCCTTTTTCTTTCCTCATGTCTTTAAGGGGGCGTTCCATCCAAAATGGGATAATTTGAAGTGGTCAAACAATAAGAAAGCGTTTCAGCGTTGGTGCGAAGGTTCTACAGGTTTTCCGATTGTCGATGCAGGGATGAGGGAGATGAATCAGACAGGATTTATGCATAACCGTGTTCGGATGATTGCTGCCTCATTTCTTATCAAAGATCTTGGAATCAATTGGCAGTGGGGAGAGAAGTACTTCGCTCAAACCCTCATCGATTATGACCCTGCTGTAAATAATGGAAATTGGCAGTGGGTGGCGAGTACGGGGTGCGATTCTCAGCCCTATTTTCGGATTTTCAATCCTTGGAGCCAACAGAAAAAGTTTGACTCTAATTGCTTGTATATCAAAGAATGGGTCCCCGAACTTAGTGATTTAGATCCTAAAATGATCCATTCCTGGGCGAAAAAAGAAATACATATGAAATATCCTGCCTATCCAGCTCCGATGATCGATCATGAAAAGGCAGCTAAGGCAACTCTTCTTAAGTATAGAGGGATTAAAGGTCGATGAAGTTAAAGCAAATGATTCTAGTTGCGGTATGCTTAGCCCCGTTATTTGGTTTTGCGGGTTCTGAGCACAAACCTCCTATTCTCACGACGACAGCGATCATTGAAATCTATGATCAGCAGCAGTTCAAGGGAATCGTTCTAATCGAGCGAGGCAAAGCTCCGTTTGGAAAGGCCATTCCTGGGGGAAAGGTGGAGTATGGCGAGAGTGTTGAACATGCGGTGAGACGCGAAATGATGGAGGAAGTCAACCTTCCTTTAGAGGAGTTAAAACAGTTTCACGTCTATTCGGATGCTGCACGGGATTTTAGGCATCACTCCGTTGAGGTGACCCATACGGCAAAGGCATTTCAATGGCCGACTGCGGGTGATGATGCGGCAAAAGCATTTGTAGTCAAACTCGAAGAGATTCCATGGGATGAACTTGCCTTTGATCATGCTCAAATATTAAAAGATTATCTCCAATGGAGAAACGGAGATGGATTTATTGCGATGGTTAATCATTAAAGGAAATATAGTATGGAAGGAGTTAGGGAAATTGCACGAGCTTGCTTGTCTGTAATACCAGCGGTATCTGAAAAGACCCAAATAGTCGTAGTAGCAGGGGGAGTTTGTGTAGCCGCTCTGAAAATGATTTCCTGGCTACAAACTCCTGAAGAGAGGGCGATGTGGAGTGCGCGTGAAGGTTTTGAGAATGCTTGCAATGGTGCGAATGTTAAGCTTGCTGAGTATTCTTCGTCTCTAGGCCCTGCTGAGTTTGAAGCGCTAGTTGCGGTATTTATAGGTTTTAGAGCAGATTGGGGAAAAACTATGTTATCACATGCAGGCGCCAAGGATTTAACAGCCTTGACAGCCGACTATATTCGAGCTGCAGATGAGGAGAAGAGCTTTTTTACAGCCTATTTTCAACATGATCATAACCCAACAAGTTTTAGGGCGCCTAGTTGATTGACGACTCTCTCGTAGTCGGCGAGGTTCATGTTTCTCTGCACTTTGTGAGCGTCTTTTGGTTGGACTGTCCCTTCTTCTAATGTGGCTACTTGAAATGATTCTTTTTCAAGGGGACCTCGCACAATCAGGCTCACTGTGTTCGGATCTTCTTTGATGGAGTGGTATTGGGAATGGTGGAGTGCATAACAGCTCCCCACACCTTCATAACGAACCATGATGGGAGATAGCTGGCTGTTGTATATTGTATGGTGATAGCCTCCCGAAAGGATTCGGGTAGAAAAATTCCAACGGTGGTTGTGAGCTTGTTCTATATCAATTAGACCACTGTGATGGCTTTGTCCAGACGGGCTTGAATAGACATGTAGACGAATTTGAAATCTCATGTCATGGCTATTGTACAAAACAAGTTTATCGACTCTTTCATAATGAACAGAGTAAGAAAACAGATCCTTGTTTTGAGGTAGCTCTAGAACAAGTCTACTTAGTTGACTAAGAGCATTGTGGGAGAGGTCTTGAGCTGTCTTGCAAAACTCGGCAAATTGTATTGACATACTAATTTTCTTCCCCTAGAATCGCCCCTCTAATATATGCTCAAGGGTTTTAAAATGAAACAAATAGCAGGCTTTATTGCTTCTTTACTCCTAACGGTGGGGCTTTCAGCTGAGGTAAGAGAGGTCTTTGTAGAAAATAAAGGAGCCGAAATTTTTTGCAGGGTGGAGGGGAAAGGAAGTCCTTTAATCGTTATCCATGGGGGGCCTGGGTTAAGTTTAGATTGTCTCCTTCCGCAAATGTCTGAGCTTGCAAAGAGTCATCTCGTGATCTTTTATGATCAAAGGGGGTGTGGACATTCACGGGGTGAGATCAATTCAGAAACTATCAACTTAGAAATGTTTGTTTCTGATTTGGAAGCTATTCGCAAAGTCTTTGATTTGGAAAAAGTTTCTATTTTAGGGCATTCTTGGGGGGCATTTTTGGCTCTGCAATATGCGTTTGTCCATCCAGAAAGGGTTCAAAAACTCGTTTTGTCCAATGGCTTTCCTGCATCATCTGAGGATTTGGGGCTGTTTATTCAAGAGTATATGACTCGTATGGAACCTTATCAGGAAACGCTTGCCAAACTTCATGCTCATCCTGGTTTTAAAGAAGGTGATCCATTAGTCATTAAAGACCTGCATAGAACGATTTTGAAAACCTATTTTTACAATCAAGAGCAAGTTGATCTTTTAAACCCGGTTGGCTACTTATTCTCCTTCAAGAGTTGATTAGACAGGTAAGATACAAGCTGAAAGACGAAGCCAAGGGCCTTCCCCTTGGCGA
>JAJZEO010000067.1 GCA_021847505.1 bacterium | reverse complement strand
TCCTCGCTAAGGGAATACCCTTAGCTTCGTCGTGATCGTTTAAATTTTGCTCGCTTCGCTAGCGCCTATGAGGGAAATAAGTAGCCAACCGGGTTTTAAAAGACTATATATCTTTCGTGATTCAACAGTGGGGCTTCGTATGAATCACGGGAGGTATAAATAAAAAGGTCGGATGCCCTTCGGCAGCCGACCTCAATACGAGTCTATACATCAATCGCTAGATTAGAAACCGACTTTCGCTTTGATTGTCAAACCTTGCATGATGTAATCTCCCTGTCCAGATACTGCTTCGTATCCAACTGGTGACATATGGTTGTGGGAGAAGTAAACTTGGCTTTCCCAAGCTGCCTGCAACATAAAGTTCCAGTTCATTCCTTCATTCCACCAAGTTTCCCAGCGAAGACCGAGAGCCATTTCAACCATTGGCTCTGTGCTCCAGCAGTTGTCTTGTGTCCAAGCATCTGTTGGAAGAGTTGATGCATTGTCAGTAACTTTCTTATTAACTTGCCATTTTTGCCATGGAAGAGACATTCCTGTATCCATGAAGAGGCTCCACTGAGTAGACTGGTCTCCAATGGGGAACATGAAAGCTGAGCAGAGACCGGCATAAGGTCCGATTCCCCACCACTTCTGATTGTTTGCCCAAGTAACCCAACGAGTTGTGCTACCAGATTGGTTGTAACGGATGTTATACCATTGCTCGTCCCATGCACCTAAGAGTCCAAGGAATGGTCTTAGTTGTAGATAGTGACCAGCATAGAAGCTTCTTGCAATCATGGCATCTACACGATTAAACCAGTTAGCCCAGAATGAATTAGACTGGTAAACGTCAGTGGCAAAGCCTGTATTTGCGTCATTGACCCACCAAGTTGATGCGCCCTGGTTAACTGTGAAGCCAGCGTTTGCTCCATAGGAATTGATGTTTTGCTTATTCCAGAACCATGTGTACTCAGCATATAAATCCCAGCCATCATGGTGTAAGAAACAACCAGCACCAACTTTAAAACCTGATCTTCCTGTGATGCTAGGATAGAATACAGATCCTTGAGCTGGACTTGTTGAGCCACCTATTCCTGAGTAGTCATTGGATGTAACATAGGCAAGTCCTGCTTGTCTTGCTACCCAATAAGTATAATCTGCAGTAATGTAGCAGTAAGGTGCATCTTCACCTGGATATGCGGCTGGAGGAACAGCACATTGCATATTCATATTGTTGCTACTGCTATCGTTATTCATGTTGTTGCTACTGGAATCAGCAAATAGCGATGCCATGCTGAAGCAAACAACCCCGAAAATCGATAACGCTTTCGTAAGGTTAGTTTCCATTCCCTTTTTTCTCCCTTTTGAATTAAGTTTATTTCTTCTTTGTTTGGTTGTTCGACTTTTTTGTCAAATATGTAAGTTTAAGATTAGAGATCAAAAAAAATACTGTCAACAGTTTTAGATCTAATTTTGGAAATGCAAAAGAAGAGGAGTTCTGTAAGCAGCTCCTGTACCAGTTTTTCAGAAAATTTAGCCAACGAGAATTCTTTTTTCTTAATTGCTGAAAAATGTGCTGTTAATGCGCTATTTTGCAAAAGCTGCTCATGCAAATTGTAACTTGGGAGCAAGAAGAGGTTAAAACTTGAAGGTATTTGAAGAGAGAGGAAAAAAGAAGTGAAACAGGTAATGGATTTACCTGTTTCACGGGATTTGATCGGATTAAAAGCGTCCGCCAAAATTCACTAAGACACCCAAAAATTGGTATCTGTTTGAGGGAACAGAGAGTGATCCACCACCAACAGTAGTTGCGGTTGTACGACCATCATTCCAATATTCATAGCTAGGTGTGATTTCTAGCGTGAAGTTAGGATAAGCAGAGCAGTAGAACGTAAATGGAATCTCAACAATGAAGTTGTCGATTCTGTTAGAAAGTATCCAGTTAGCTCCCCCAAACGGATTGATTTGCAATGAGGGGAAAACTTGAGGCATCCAAGTGAAGTCAAGTCCCACAGAAGCCCAGTCAGCCCATTCGCTAGAGACTAAGAATCCTACAGGGATGTAAAACTCTTTGTACTCGAAATAAAGCGTTGTTTGAGCAGGTTGTTTTAGGTTTTGTTGCAGATATCTAAACCCGAACCCTGAGAAAAGAGTTCCCTGCCAGCAATCCTGTGCATAGGTATAGCCAAGACGCTCAAGCACATTGAAATCAAGGATGTTTCTGTTGATAGTCCCATGAGATGAAGGGCCTTGTCTATAGGTAAATAGCGCAGCACCATAGAAGAAATTCTTCTTGTTGTACTCATAACTAAACTGGGCTCCCCCTAAATTCCCTTGAAACGTGGGGAATCCCTGAGGAGTTAGCCATAGGTAGTTGTAGCTACCGCCAATCTTGATCATATGATCGTAAGATTGACACATAGATTGTGATTGTTGATCGGGGCTAGGTGCCTCGGTCGACATATCGTCTGAATAGACCCCCACAGTCAATAAGCAGAGGGCTAATGCTAGTTTTTTCATAATTCTCCTTAACTATAATTGGGTAATCTTTTAATCATTCTGTGTGTTAGGTACGCTAATGATGAATGTTGTTCCATTAGTTCCTGTATCAAAAACGATTCCATTCATCAATGTCACGTCATCAGCATTATAACGTGGTGTTGTCGGCAAAACGAGCTGATACTGGGGATACACATTGTAAGTGTAGGTATTCCCACCAAAAACGTTACTGAATTGAACTTGGAAATAGTTTTGCAAATTATCCAACTCCAGTGTAGTTGCTGTCACTAAGCTTGAAGTTTGATTGGGTGCCTGACTCGCACTTGTTGAATAAATGATGCTAATCGGTTTTGATGAAGTGGGCAATCCTCCTGAAACTTTAAGCGTATAAGGACCAAAATTCTCAGTCGGATTTGGGATGACTGTGTCTATAGGCCCCAAGTAAAGAACGGGATACGGCTGAGCAGGATTGAGAACACCAGCTGTTTGAATATTCACATGGAGTAGACCTGCAAGATCGAGAAGATCGTCAAAGTCGTAAGCATAACCAAGACCATATCCCCCAGTTTTCAAGAGAAGTGGGTGATAACCTGATCGTAGAGGTTATACCAAGGACCATTGCTACTGAAATTTGCGGGATCGGAGAAGTAGCTTGAGCGGTAACTCGCAAAGTAGGAGGACTCAGATACAACCGGCTGAGTGATGGTCGATGGGTGAGGTAAGAACCCTATTGAATACATAGCACTAAGAAACTTTGAAATTTCAGTGTTATAAGGATCTGTTCCACCTGCGTTGAATGCAGTTGTAAAGTCTCCTACAGCTCCACTAAATAGACCCACTGTAGAAACATTAGACAAATTCAAAGTACGTGTAGGAGGGTTTCCTGCCGTCGTGGTAGGTGTGAAAGTGAGTGTATTCGCTGTAGCTGAGGAAGTCATTGAATAAGTGGTTTCTGGAAGTCCAGAAGGGAAAATCGTAAAGTCTAAGGTACTGCCTTGATAGAATTGATATAACTGGGTCATATAGCTTTGACCAGAAGAAGGTCCTGTTGTAGTGGTTTGCAAATATTGGGAATTAAAGAACGATTGTGTATTAGCACCACCTTGAAATTGAACCGCAGTTTGCCCGAGAGCAATGCCTGTTTTTGCAGCCAAAATCCTCAAATAGGTAGCAGGACTTTGTACAGCATAAGGGTTACTATAAAAGGGAACTGGCAAAGTCTGCCATTGCGCAGTATTTTTTAGCCCATTGCGAATGTTTTTCAACACGTTACTTCTAGAAGCATCGATAGGGTAACCTACAACCGTTAAATTATCTAGAGTTGGATAAAGCGCTCCAGAGGGATACGTATAGGAACCGAGTGTCATGGGCTATGCGAAGTAGTCAACGTTTGTCACGTTCGTATACAAGTCATAATTGGAATCGAATGTAAACTCAAGATCTTGATACAAAGTATAGTAATTGGGATCTTGGACCGTAGTTTGAGACGGGTCATTGATGCTTGCTGTGGGAGGTGGCGAAGGGTTAGTCAATGTTTCCATGTAGAGAGGAGTGTTTACAGAAATATAAGCTCTACCACTGACCAATTGAGGAGAATAAATGAAGTAAGCATTTGTCCCTGCAGAAGGCAATTGAGAAAGAGGAACGCTAATTGAAGGATCAGCGGAGTTAGCGGATGTGCCCAAAACTAAGCTACAGACACCAGTTGTCAAATTAGGCTGAAGAAAATAAGTGTTCGTTTTGGCAAGGTTTTCTCCTTTGACAATCAAATACAAATTGTTCGGAGAGAGCCCTGTATTGTTTTTAATCACAAGTGGCACGTAACCTAACATGCCAGGAGGAGGATTGGTAATATCCGGATCTTGATATTGCCCCAAGGCCCGTCTAATGATATCTTCTTCGTCATAGATATAGATATCTCTTTGCGTATCGATTCTATCGGGATTAAATACTTGTCCTTTTGAAATTGCCCAAGCTTGAGTTAGAGCAAGAACAGAAAGGCCGATTTGCAACAGGGAACATGATTTCGATTGATTGACCATACCACCTCAAAATGAATTTTTTTAATTGCGGCTCATTATGTAACAAAAAAACATTCCATGTATAGAATTAATTTTTTTTCTCTTTATAGAGAAGTTGCGTAGAGAGGGATTTGCTTGATGAGGATGTTGAGGTTTTGCATCCAATCCATGGTTATCGACGACATTTGTCTGAGCATGATGAACCAAGCGGCCCAGAGAAGCATGAGACCGAGAAGAGATTTCAAACTCATACCTAAAAAGGCAATCTGAACCTGAGGCGCAAGTCTATTGGCAATCCCTAAAAACATCTCGGCCATCAGAATCGCAAGAATGCATGGCGCTGCAATTTGCAGCGATAAGGCAAATACATACCCCATGATTCCAATCGAAGCTTTCCAAAGGGGGTTGTTCATATGAAAGATGCCTGGGTTAACCCCGCCCACTACAGGAAAAACCTCCAAGGAAGTTTGAATCGCATCGAAAAATACAAAAGGCCCGTCGATCATGTAAAATGTGATAATAAGATAGTAGTTAAACATGATCCCGATGGGAGAAGCTTGGTTTTGCAATGCTGGGTCTTGGGCCATAAGCATCGAAGAACCACGCATATAGTCAATCAAGATACCAGAAGATTGAACTACGTAGAACGGTACAGAGGCAAAGAAGCCAATCATCGTTCCAATCGCAGCCTCCTTGAATGCAAGTGCTAGAAATGCATTATCGCTCAAGTTGAAATCTGGATTGACATAGAGCGCATAGGGTAGAAATACAGCAGCTAAAGCAAGAGCGAGCCCGGCACGAGCCGATGTAGGGATTAGCTTAGCGCCTAAAAATGGGGTAATGCCCACAATCGGGGCCATTCGAATGATAAGCAAAAGTGAAAAGCGCCAAAGAATCGGATAGTCAACATCAGGAATTGCCCCAAGTAGGTCCGCGTACGCCTGATCCATGGGACCTCCATTATTGCCACTTGTAGAAGTTATTAAAAATTGTCTGAGCAAACTGCATGATTTGCGTCGATAAGAACCCCCCCATCAACATCAAAGTTAAAATCACCGCAACAAGTTTAATCGTAAATGAGAGAGTTTGTTCCTGAATTTGCGTAGCAGCTTGAAAAATCGCCACGGTTAAACCGAATACCATGCTAATGAGAATAGGAGGGCCAGAAAGAATTAAGATCAAAAGGAGCGATTGATAGGCAAGTTGATAAATTTCGGCTGAATACATTCGATTACCTATACGTTAAAACAATACCCTCAATCACCAAAGTCCAGCCATCTACCATTACCAATAGTAAAAGCTTTAACGGAAGAGCGATCGTAAGGGGGGATAACATCATCATTCCCATTGCAAGCAAGATGTTTGAAGTGACAAGATCGATGACAAAGAAAGGAAGATAGATCAAAACACCCACTTCAAAAGCCCCCTTCACCTGACTCGTGATGTAGGCGGGAATCAACACAATAAAATCATTGCTTTTCAACTCACTCTTATAAGGCTGAGGAAATTTCTGTTTGGCAAGTTGAAAGAAATAGGCTGTATGCTTCGGTGCTGTATTCCGAACGAGGAATTTTCGCATCGGTTCCTTTCCCTTATCAATGACGCCAACCAAATACTCAATAGAAGCTTGGTCCATAAGATTAGCCTCTTTTGGTGCTTGCTGCTCAATATAGGTTTGAGACTCTTTGTACATAGCAAGACCTGTTGGGAACATCACATAAATAGCCATCAATAAAGCCATGCCATTGATTACTTGGTTAGGAGGTGAGTTCTGAACTCCCAGCGCCTGTCTTAACAATGACAAAACAATGACCATCTTGAGAAATGAGGTCAATAACATGACAATAAAGGGGAGAAGCGATAAAAATGCGAGAAGCGCTACTTTCTGAACTAAAGGAGGCTGCTGTACGCCCTCAACCTGTTCAACGCCTTGGCTAAAATTTGCATTAGCCCTGCCAGGTGGCCCTGCAGCATGTAGACTAGAGCCAACTGCCGTAAAAACAAGCCATAATAGGAAAATGTAACGTCTAACATGTCTCATTTCACCGCGCCTTATGCATTTCAAACGCCCGTTCAAGAGCACGAAATTGATTCTCTAAAGTTGCATTCAAAATTCCACGTTCTGTCTCAATGATGCAACTACCCCTCTCTACATCACCTCTTTCCTCGATAGTAAAACTCTCAAGAGCTTCGAAGGCTCCCTTCAAAGTTTCTTTTTCCTTTTCAAGGATCTCAACATCGGCCTTGTTCACAAAAAGCTTCACGAGTTTTGCGCTAGAAACCCCTTTAATCGACTCTTGAACGATGCTCACTACGCTGTCAGGATTAATCTCAAGCTGATGGCCTACAATTTTCCTTGTAGACTTTAGTACTAGAGGGAGCATTGCCTTTTGCATTTCATGCCTAAGCACCTTGAGGCGATCTTCGAACATCTTAATATGCTCATTAAACATCTCCAGCCCTTCTTTGAAACCCTCTGATTTGGCATTTTCTCTGATTTCTTTAGCATCCTTTTGCGCCTCTTCGATGATTTCCCCAGCCTCTTCCCTAGCCTCTTTCAATACCTCAATGCTTGAGATAAGATCGCTCGCCGCATCCCTAGGAATGATTTTCCCTGGCCCTGTGTGGACCTCACCCTTTTTAATCAATGTGAATGTATACATACCTTATCCCAGCAAAATTTTACTTGTTCAATTAAAAGATCGACCTGCTTGCGATCGCCCATTTCGACTCGGTAACGTTGAAACTCCATTTTCATCTTCGCATCCATGATGTGCTCGACCATCCAGATCAGATCACTAAAGGATTGGCAAAGGGCTTTAGCCAAACGATTGATGCCCCGCTCCTTGATGACCCCTCGTAGCAGATGAACCTCGCCATTCCAGTGGCTAAGACCGATCTTTCCAAAAGGGACTTTCCCCATTCTCTTTGAGCTAATCTCACCAATCAATGATAACTCATCAGGGCTAAGCGCTTCCTCTAACTTCTTTAACAGCTTTCCATCGATCAGTGTTCGAATCTCATCGGCTAAGTCAAAAAGACCCAGAAAACAACAAAGAGTTGAGATTTCAATCCCATCGGCCTTCACTAAACACAAAAGGGGATGATCAGGAAAATACGAGAAAGGAAGAATCGACGGTTGCCCTTCACTCAAAAGAGACAATATTTTCTCGAGAATTACCTCCCGAAACTCTGGCGTATACTCATAAAAGGAGTCGGTGATCGATAATAGATTAGCGAGTTCATTGCGCAAGTGGTGAGAAAGCGCCGATAAATAGGCGACCTTCACTTCATGGGCAAGAGGGGAGAGGATGCTCACGAAATGACTGGGATGAATCTTTCCTAGTAATCCACTCAACTCGAGATCCTCAAGCGGCGTGGTTTGAAGCTTTGGCAGCTTTTGGTACTGCTCTTGTCCGGTGGGACTCAAGTAAGACAAAAGCTTCTTTTGCTTGTCAGCGGGTTGCATTTCTACAAACCGTTTAGTGCAAATAGCGCTTTTTTGGCCACTCATAGCTGATTAACTACCTTCAGGCATTTCATTAGGCCCCTTGTTTTTCTCACTAACACCCTTAATTTTTTTGATCAAAGGTAGGGGATTAAAAAGTTCATTTAGGCCCCCCTTTGTCTTTAATGTTGGATAGATCTTCCAAAGGAGCCAAGCAAACATCAAGGCCAAAAGGATCGAAATTGTCAAAAGCAAGATGAATACGAAACGAAATGTTGCTGCTGACTCACGACTCATCACCATTGACCAGATGCGGACGTACTCTCCCGCCATCGCCATGTTTTCAGGTAAAGCGGAAGGAGAAATATCAGTAAACCGAGAACGATCAGAGATAACCGTCACATTGTTGATGTCAAGCCCATTGACACTCCCTGAAACGAGCCTCTTGATCTTGGTTTCAAGGTGAGAGTTGGGGTCATCGATAATTCCCTGATGCTTGACAAAGACTGCTGCCGTCACCGACTCTTTTGCGGTCTCTTCCACACCCACTTCAGCCTGAGGAAACGAGAGTTGGACTGAAGCATCGATCACCCCATCGATCATTAAAATCATATTCGTGATTTGTTGAGCAAGACCTGCCTGATAACGGACGGTTTCTTCCTTGTCAGTCGACATCAGACCCTGCTTGGCAAACAATTCAAGGAGATTCGTCCCCTGTCGATGCGGTAGACCATTGCTATTTAAAAGAGCCATTGCATCGATAGCTCGAGCTTGATGAACCATGATGTCGTACTTAGGTGAAGAAGATTCCCCCATCGCAGCTCCAGGAGAAGCCGACATCATCTCCTTGGTTGCAGCAATCCCTTTACTGTCCAAAAAAACCACGATGATGTTCGCTTCACGTTCATCGACTCCCGAAACAATGGCGCGGGTATCCCCGCAACTCGAAAGAAGAAAACAAACAGCCATCAATGCGAAAAATTGTCTCATAGCATCTCCGTTTAACAAAGCAGTCTACAATAATCTGCCATTCCTTACACGACTAATTCTTTTCTTTAGCACGCAATGTTAATTAAGACCAATGATTTTCAAACCAAGACGTTCATCTTGGCTAATTGACCGACTCAGAGAAATACATTCTTCTACTTCAATCCGTGATCTACCCACAAAGGTGATTTCCTCCACACCCGCTACGCAAAGCGAAACAAGACGCTTGCGCAAAGAAAGCTCATTCCCATTGGCCTCCACGATAGCGCATAAAGGGCCAAAAGGCCTCATTTCATGCATCACCTCAATCCAGCGATCCCCCTCCTCTCCCTCCGCCCTGACCACCACCCGATCTGGCTGACAAGAAAATACTTGATACGCCCCCTCAGCCGTGGGATTAAAATAATTGCTTACACGTTCCATTCTACCCCTTTGACCCCTTAGAATAAAAAAACTCCTTATAACAACCAGGATATTTTTTGCCTAAAAGAATTTTAGGGGTTTTATGCGATTTCAATATTTTTGTAATTGCAGGTATATATTAAAATTGTTAGCATATTTGTGTCATAATTATATAACAGCAATCAAAGTCAAATAACGACTTTAATGAAATAATTACTATAGGTGGTTACATGGATAATTTAGACCCTACAAGACCAGTTGATTCTTCAGAAAGAGCAGACGACCGTTTGGCTTTAGTCCCTGTTGCAGAATCAAGCAAGCCCAGCATTTTTTCAGCGCTCGGTGCTTGGAGAACGGCAGTTCAAGTGACTACTTTTGCTTATAGAGTAGCTCAAAGGGTGACCCCTATTGACGGTGCTATTGCGTTAGCTAGACGTGTGCCTCCTGTTGACGCTGCTTTTAAATTAGCTGAACAAGCGGTGAAATTGGGCTCCAGATTGGCTGGGGAAGAAACGGATGAAGAGGATTTGCCAGATGCTGCTGATGATAGAGGTAATCAGCCGCCTGCTGTACGAAGAATAGAGCTAAATGGCAACCCTTTTGCCGATAGGAGCTCGGCTGGATTAAAGGATCTTCTTGTATTGACTACTGGAAAAGAGCAAGAGGATAGAAACATCGAGCAATTGGATCGAGACATCAAAGGACTTAGAGATCGACTTGGAGAATTTGAGGCCGTTGCAGAAATGGCTCCAGACGTTGCTTCTGATGAGGTGAAAGAAGAGAAGGGGCTTAATGCGCGCTCTCTTTTAGCTCAGGTATGCGACTCAATTGCTGAAGACGACAGGTATAACAAGATGCCATTTTTTGCTTCAGATAATGCATGGATCCTTGAACAAATCGGTGAGTACCCTCTAGCGACTGAGGAAGTATTAAAAGAGTTGTTAGCCGCTATTCAACGTGATGATTTAGCTGCCGTTCTTCCTAGCTATGTGGATTCAGAAAGTGAAGTATTTAAGCCTGTTCTTATCGCTAAGAGAGAGAAGGGGCTATTAGAAAAGCAAATCGCTGATCAGATCGCTCGAATTGACGAATCAACAAAAAAGAAGTTAGGGCAAGATAGAAAGCAGCAATATGGGAATAGAGCCCTCCAATTATTAGACCTTATAGCATTTAAGTTTGAGCGCAGTTGGCCGTTTAAGAAGCGCGAACTCCTAAACAATTTCTTTAGCCGTGACAATCAGGAACTCATGCAAAGTATTGAAGCCTACCCCCAAGCGGCAATGAAGTTTTTGTCAAAATTCAGCAAAGCCATGGATGAGGCGGTTGCTTCAAAGGACTTCACGAAAATTAAAAAGCTAACAGAATTGGTCTTAGTGGAAGTGGTAAATGAGAGCGGTCATTCAAGACTTTGTTTTGTTGAGGACAAGTTGGCGCAAGTTCAGGCTAGGATTAATAACACTCAGAAGGACTTACCTTTAGCGAAGAAGGTAGATTTTCACACAATGGCTTCACTGGTTGCTGGAATTAAGAGATTCCGAAGTCGGTTTACCAATGAAGCTGAAATGAGAGAAGGGGCGAGAAGGTTTTTAGATGCTTGCCTTCACACGCCTGCACCTTCATTAGGTGTTCTTCCGGGTTGGAAAGGCGTTCTCTCGCGTGATGGTTCCAGTATGTTCTATTCGCCTGAACATGTCGAAACAGCAGTAGGTGCTATCGTAGGCTTGATCAAGGGTTGGGGAGATGATGGAAATGTGGGAAGTGAAGAGAAATTTTTGGAGTATGTAGGCAATCGAGTCATTGCTCTCGAAGATGGCGAAGAAGCCTTGGCTATCTCTACGAACAATCAATCGTCAATCATTGCTCTCGTAAAAGTATTTGCTCAAAGGTTAATGGGAGAGGTTGCTGAAGAAGAAGAGGACGAACTGGATCTTCCAGAAGAGATTTCAGAAGCCTATGGAGAATTATGCGCTCTATTTGCGGATGAGCCCTCTTATGCGAAGATCTTTTCCGCATCCCCATCGCCAAAGCTATTGCGACAGATGATTGCGCAGACTCAAGTAGCTCAAGATATTCTAGAGAGCATTTTACGGGCCAAAAAGGGCAATACAGCCCAAGTTCAGCCGCTAGTTGATCGGTACATCGATCTTAAGCAGGGCTGCTTTAAACGTGGGTTCGGTCTTGCTTATGAAGAATACTTAGAGACGGCCGAGGCCAAGCCAATTCTTTCGAGGTTAATGAGAGAGGCCGAAAACGAGTATATGAAATTGCAAGCTCTAGTTTCTAACGATGACAGATACAAGGGAATGCTATTTTTTACGAGTGGCCTAACTGCTTCTCTCAACGCAAGTATAGAGTACTATCCATTAGCTGTAGTGGGTATTTTCACCAGACTTATTGTAAGTTACGAGATGCGAGCCTTTGGGGCATTCGAAACCTATCTAGGGAAGTTCATTGACCCTACCTCAGGAAGCTTAGTGGCGAACTTTGGAGAGTGTTTTCGAGAAGTGCAAGAATCTGAACTGGAAAAAGATCGCGTACGTTTAGGGCAGTCAACCAAAGTTGTAGAAGTAGAAGATGATTCTGAGTATGAAATGTTTCTTGCAGATGGGCCAGAAGAAGATGGGGGACCGAGTGGCTTTATAGGAACCTGCAAAAAGCTCATAGAAGAATTAACTTTTCGCTTTGCAGATACCGAGTACACAAACCTTTTTACAATAACAGAAGAAAATAGGGACCTTCATAGAATAATCGCCTCCTATCCCCGAGTGCTAGTGGAGTTCTATTCACAAGTTCGGGCCCTTACCGATAAAAAGGATGTGGATGGGCTTCGCCAATTACTCAATCGTTTTGCCCCGATGGAGGAAAATCAGGAGCAGGCGGTTTTTGATGAGGAGGTCTTAGCTGAGCTTGAAGAAGAGATTGTCTTTTCTGGATCTAACTATGTTGTTGCTGATGAAGTTTATGATCTAGCAATAAGAAAGCATGGCTCATCGACTGTCGATGAAATGGCCCTTTGGTCAAGGGAGAAAGGGGCTCTTTTTCATCCTCTTTCTCGAGTTACGTTTAGTGCGCCAGAAATGCCCAAAAGCCCACAACTTCAATTGATGGCTGGGTCAGCTGGCACGACTCGTGCATTTATGCAAGGGTTTGTTTTTTCAGGAGCTCCATTCAGTGTTAGAATTCCAGGCATGGCGGGTATGTTGCACTTTAATCCCCGTGAATTTAACAACACGAGCTTATTGGCCATCAGGGATTTTTTCTTAGCACGATTTGCATCTACTGGATTGAGAGAGATGCCTGTTTTTACTTTAGGTCGTGATGACCAGAGTTTGCCATTGCCCAGGCCCAAAATTGCGGCTCCTGTTGAAGAAAGAATTGAAAGGGCTGAAGACGACTTATTTGGCCCTTATATCAGGGGATCAACGCCTCCGGTGCCCCATAATAGTCCAGTGGTCGAAGAAAATTGGGATGATTTATGGAATCCTACCGGTGAGGGGATGACACCTCGTGCAACACCTAGCTCACGACCACCTACGCCACCAGAAGTCGACCCGCCAGTACGACCAAAGGTTAGAGCCAAGAAGAAGCCAAAGAAGGCTCCTGAGATCACTGAGGTAAGTACACCAACAACTTGGGAGAGCTTTAAGGAGCGTTACATCATCATTAAGGAGTCGGATTCTCTCCTTCTCACTATTGGTAAAGTGCTAGCCACAGCTCTGGCTCTACTCGCATTTCCGCTGACCATTTCCTTCCGATTGGCATGTTACTTCTACGATCAGTGCATCGTAGAGCAAGTAACACCCGATGGGGATACAGTGCGTCCTAAAAAAGCCGTTAAAGCATAGAGAAAAAATTTGAAAAGAGTTTTCGAGGAATTCCCTTGAAAACTCTTTTTTTTATTTACAAATTCGATTCAATTTTTTATGTCATTAATCCAATTATTGCTATAATTAATTCATAATAATTATAGTTATAACTAGGAGATGTTATGCAAATTTCCGCAGAAAATGGTTTATTTGGAATGGCAGCTTTTGCTGCAGGGGCCGTAATTTTGACGGGAGGTCGGCCGGAATCAATAGGGGAGGCCTTTGACGGTGTTGCTGTTACGTTAAAATCCACCGCTGGAAAAGTTAGTGGCGTGCTTATGAGTAAAGCCGTTTCATTTAAAGAAACGTTGTTAAGACCATTTTCTGGTCCTACACCTACACAAAACGTCGTATTTGGTGGTATTGAGGGTGACGACAAGGCCACCAGAGCAATAGATGGGTCCATCCAAGATGGTCCTGGCTTAGGGGGTGAAAATGGAAGCCCTCCTGTGGAAAATATAACAGCCCATATAGGTGGATCACCGAGAGATTCAGTGACTGAGGATGGGGACGCAGATGGAGTTGATCGAGCAGCAGAAGAAGAGGAAGATGAGGCTATATCACCGTCAGTTTCAGTGACTGGCGATGGGGACGCAGATGGAGTTGATCGAGCAGCAAAAGGTGAAGGCGATGCCACATCAACAGAAGGTTCTGTGCAGGGTGATGGTAGGCCAGACGATGTTGAACTAGATACAGAGCCAGGATCTCCTCGTCCGGATCATGAGATCGCTAGGGAATTAGTTGGAAAGGCTACGGAAGGGAATGCATATTCATTACAGCGGCAATTTCTCGATAGAGTTACTGAAGAGCAGCTTGCAGCGTTGTTAAATGAAGATAAAACAGCCTTAAATCAGGATGCGGTGTCTGCGTTGTATCAACAAGTAAGACTAGCTTCTTGTGTTGCAGCACTTGAAAATGGAACTGATGATCAAAAGCGAATCATTTTTGTGATCAAGGAATTGAATAGGCTTTTAGGTTGCTCAATTAACGCAGCTGATTGGGTTGATGCTCATGGAACCAGTGATAGAGAAAGAGCTGAGAGATTAAATCGGGTACTTGGTCGTGTTCAGGCTGACCAACCGCTTTTCGTTAATTTCGATGCTGATGTCGCTGCTCCTGCTGGCCTGGTTAGAGAGTTCTATTTGCGAAGTGTATTTGCCCCAACTATGGACGGAAGAGTAGTTTTCGAGACGAATGCTATAGAGTCACTCAGAGTGGCATTAAAGCCGGTGTCAAGACCTGTAAGAGCTAAGAAAAAGAAAGTGGATGCTCCTAAAGAAGAGCCAGCGGCTGAGACCAAGCCTCAAAAGAGCTGGAAAGTCATTTCGGATAGCTTGAATGTTCAGAAAGAAGATGGGATGATTATGACAACGGCAAAGGTTATTGGACAGATCTTGACTGTAGGTCTGTTCCCAATCTCTCTTCTTGCCTACTATGTCATTTGTCCCGCGATTGACTGGTACAGAGGGGTTGAGGTGATCGATCCAGCTGAGGGTAAAGCCTAGTCTTGATACAATTGCTGAGGGAGTATATACTCCTTCTCGAATC
>JAJZEO010000062.1 GCA_021847505.1 bacterium | reverse complement strand
AATAATTGGCTATGCACATCTCCAGCTTTGGCCTGAAAATAGAGCCGCCTTAAGGATTATTGTAATTGATGAACATCACCGCAACCTCGGATTTGGAAGCCAATTTTTAAGACTCTGCGAACGTTGGCTATACCATCAAGGATTTAAAAAATTACTTATTCAATCTTCACAAGAGACATATCAGTTCTATCGCAAGCATGGGTATACAGAAATGCCTTTCAATGATCCTGATGGCTATGAGGGTGATCCACGAGATACTGAAATAGGAAAATGCCTTACAATTGATCCAATAGGTCGACCAAAAATCTCTATGTATTTTGAGCAAGCTCAATCATCTCAAAGAGGCTTAATACATAGTTGGTTAGCTCAAACACACATCAAAGAATGGATTCATGGAGCAGGACTTCAGAACACTCTAAACGGCTTGGAAAAGTTTTTTCAAGGAGCATCCAACACTACTTATTGGATTGCTTATGATAATGATATCCCTTTTGCCTTTCTGATCACCTCCCCTGAAGGGGAACATTCTACCACTTTAGACCTATTCATTTGCGACATGAATTACCTGGGTAAGGGCCTCGCTGTATCTATGATTAAAGAATTTCTAATAAATCACTTTTCTCATGTGAAGAGAGTTCTAATAGACCCCGAAGCCACAAACACAAGAGCTATTCACGTATACCAAAAAGTAGGTTTTAAGATCGTCGGAGAATTCATTGCAAGCTGGCACCCTGTGCCACATTATCAAATGGAGCTACTCATGAAAGATTTATTGCCTTCAACAGGAAATTCCAATGCCTAAAAAGTCCAGCATAACCATTAAAAAAGGGGATATATCCCCCGCTGAATATACAAAATTCATTACCTCATTGAAGGTTAAAATTCGATCAGCCCAGATCAAGGCCACCGTCACAGTTAATAGTGAATTAATCAAACTGTATTGGGAGATTGGAAAAGAAGTATTTGAAAAGCAGGAGAAAGAAGGCTGGGGCAGTAACATATTGGAAAAGGCGGCTAAAGAGCTTCAAAATGAGTTCCCTGGTGTGGAGGGATTCTCAAGGCGTAACATGTTTAGGATGAAGGCTTTTTACCAGGCATATGCAAAAGTGCCACAAGCTGTGGCACAATTAGGCGATTTACCTATTTTTTCCATCCCTTGGGGTCACAATGCACTCATCCTTGAGAAGATTAAGGATACAGCAGAACGTCTTTGGTATGCCTCCAAAACGATAGAACACGGATGGAGTAGAAGCATGCTCACAATCTGGATCGAAAATGACTTGTATCACAGAGAAGGCAAGGCAATTACAAACTTCAAAGCAGCATTGCCAGCCCCGCAGTCAGATTTGGCACAGCAATCGTTAAAAGACCCCTATGTCTTTGACTTCCTCTCCTTGCACAAAGAATATCTTGAGAAAGATTTAGAAGATGGATTGGTCAAACACATCCAAAAATTCTTGATTGAATTGGGACAGGGCTTTGCCTTCGTTGGCCAACAATATCCTATCAAAGCAGGAAAAAAGGACCTCTATATCGATTTGCTGTTTTACCATCTAAATTTACGCTGCTACATAATCGTTGAGCTTAAAGCTGGAGAATTCGATAGCCGTGATGCTGGGCAAATGAGTGCATATCTTTCAGCTGTGGACGATCAGCTTAGACGCGATGGTGACCAACCAAGTATAGGAATTATCCTATGCAAGACAAAGGACAATATTTTCGCTGAATACGTTTTAAGGAACTTTAACCGACCAATTGGCCTTGCTGAATTTGAAGTAAAAGTTGTTGAAAAACTACCCAAAGAACTCAAATCCAACCTACCTACAGTTGAAGAAATTGAAGCTGAATTAAGCACAGTTCCTGAAAGCCAAAAGAAGCCGAAAAAAACCAAAGCAAAAAAGTCTAACAGCCGTTAGATAATTTGGCTGGTTTAGAATGAATTTTAAATGAGATGTTGGCATAATGGGTCCAGATTTGAAGCTGGAATTAAAAATCGAAGACATAAATGAATAAGAAATCTAACGACCACTGGGTTTCTCAATTCTTGCTAAAGTCATTCGTAAGGGATGGGCAACTTTGGATATATGACAAAACAACCAAACGGCGCATAAGACGCCCTACAAAGGCTATTTGCTGCGAAGAAGGCTTCACTACTTTTTCTCCTGATGAAATCCCACCTGGAGTCGAAATCCTTAAAGATGGCAAATTTTTAGAAATTGAACTATCCAAATGGGAGCGTGAACAGAGCTTAACAATAGCTAAGTTAATGGAGCATCGCACAATAGAAGCAATTTCTGCTGAGGAGTTTTGGGAGCTGGTCCGTTTTGGAGTATGGCTATATCTTTGTAATCCAGCGCACCGCGCTATGTTGCGTCAAGGACGATCCGAATTACAACTTTTACATATTAAATCGCTCAGCGCAGCTGATCTTGACAATCTTTCTTTAGAATTCTTTGGTATATTGCAACCTCATGACTATTTCAGAGAACAGCTAGAAATCGCTGCTTCAAAAGATGACCTTCTTCAATCGGAGTTTCTCGGACTTGCCCTAAAAAACGCCGAGTCGATGTTTGATATAGTAAGAGAAGAATATGCTTGGAGCCTTGATGATTTTAAAAGTTTAGGGGCGCTGTTATGCACCTCAGATCGACCCGTCCTACTCATTGCAGAAAATGGGTTATCGGCTCCCGTAGGCTTTAATACCCCCGAAGCCATATTATACTTTCCTCTATCGCCTGATCTATGCCTTACAGGAAGAAATGTTGGCAAAAACAAGCGATTCATTAAGCCCAGCCATGTCATTACAAATCCCGATTTTTTAGGGATGCCTAACCTGCTTACTTGGGCAAAGTCCAATCAGTACATTATAGCAGCTGAAAAAAACTGCTTACCTACCCCTGGCATGGACCTTCCTAGCTACACACCAACTATCTTGAAACAAGAAAATGGTGTAGCGCTTTTGCACAGGTGAATAGATCAAAATAACAACTCATGAACCAGAACGAAGCCTACGAAAGTATTCAGCGGCATTTTCAGATTCCTGAACTGCAACTTTCACCCTAGCAAACATCTCTCTTTCATATTTTTCTGTCATTCCTGCCCAGTCGATAGGCTGTGGCGAAGATGCCAATAGCGCCGATAATAATCGGGCATCTTCAAGCACATTGTTTCCTCCCAGTCCCTTTTCTGTAGGCATGGCATGAGCTGCGTCACCTAGAAGAGTTACTCTACCTGTTGGAACCATAGGGAATTGATCGGAGCTCGGAAATTGAGTAGTGCGTGTAAGCCAGGGCGCCATTATCGCTTCTACTGGGGTATCGGACACCAACTTTTTCAAGTTTGCATGCCAAGGTTCATCCTCCATTAACTGCTTACAATGGTCCAATATATGCTTGCGGCACTCTAATCCTTGATCGAACTGATACCAAGGAGCACCTCGGTCTTTTATTTCTTCCGAAAATGCCCAAAAAACTGTAGGGCTTCTATCAGCACGCTCTGAAAAGCACACTCCCATATAGTGAGAATGAGGACCAAGAAAACGAACCAATCCTGATTTGTTTAGAGGCAATAAGCTATCCCATTCAGATGTACGATCAATCTGTCCGCCAAAGATGGCAC
>JAJZEO010000029.1 GCA_021847505.1 bacterium | reverse complement strand
CCTGCGACACCGAAGTGATGGTGATCCGCGCCGGCACCGGCACCATCGAATGCGGCGGTGCGCCGATGGCTGAGGCCAAGCCCGCGCAAGCGGCGCCCCTCGATCCCGATTTCGCCGGGGGAACGCTGATGGGCAAGCGTTATGTCGATGCCGCGAACAGCTTCGAGCTGCTCTGCGTCAAGCCCGGCAAGGGTTCGCTCGCGGTCGACGGGGTCAAGCTCGCCACCAAGGACGCAAAGCCCCTGCCCGCTTCGGACTGAGACCGCGCCGATGAATATCGCCCTGCTTCTCGAAATGGCCGCCGAAGCCGGCGCCGATCGCGTCGGCGTCCAGAAGAGGCCAAGGAGCATGCCGTAAAGTCGGCAGAACTGCAGCGGGTAGGCTCAAAAATTCCTGCGAGCAAAGGTCTGTATTAGTCGTTCTATTTGTGGGATCATGATGGCTGCTTCCGCTTGACTTTCAGACATTTGAGATTCGGCGAATATTCTTCGAAAAAGACTTGTTGCACGACCTCTCGCAGTTTGGACATCTTGGAGTGGGCTCAAGAATTCAGGGTCTAAGTTGATCGCAAGAGTCCGGGATTGTAAAGCTTGGGGAAGCTCTTGTCCTTGCTTAAGATTGATAGTGACCACCACGGTATTAACACTTTCGACGTGATCATGATCAAATCTATAAGTTTTAATTTTTTGTTCTTCAGGAGAGGGGTAAAAGTTTAATGTATCCCATTGATCAGGGGGAAAGATGCTATGAAAAAGTCGTTTCGCTCTAGTTACATAGCCTTCAAACTGTCCCTGTTCAGTAGAGGCTCTAGCCATTCCTTCACTAAAGAGGGACCCATTAGTGGGTGCAAGAAATTGGGAAGTATGGTCAGGCCTTCGGACTAGGACGGGAAAAAACAGTAGGGTGGGAATATGAAATCTTTCAACTCTGATTTCATGCACAGATACTGTACCGTTTCCAACACCAAGAACCAATCTCTGAATAGGTGATGGGCGAGCTTTTTCTTTTTGGTGGGGGGGAGTTCTTAGGGGTAAATATGCCCGCACTTTTTCTGTTGTTTTTATAGAGACTCGCCGCCCCTCATCAACGTAACCGAGAATTTTTCTTAAAGATAACCCTGTAGAGGGATCGGATACATTAAAGTAAAGTTTGTGATTATAAACAAAGTCATCTCCCTCTACATCTCCATCAAAAAAAGAGTGTTCTCGCCCTATAGAAGGAGCCTTCCCTGGGAAAAAGTTCCTGCAGACTCTAACTGTTGATGGGCGAGGTGTATCCACGCAATCAAGATTTTTGAAATTTGATGTGAGTATGCTCATTAAGATATGAAAATTTAGGGGGCTATGCTTAAGTAGATTTGTCTGAGGGAAAAGCGATCCCTCAAGTCTTAATAAATTTTCAATTCGATTTTCGAGGAACTTATCATCAGATGCCGGAGCAAAAAATCTATCAGGAAGTAGAACTTCCCTTGAATCGGCCACTTTAACGCGCACATTTTCGTTGTCCTGATCTTCGCCATAGATCTCCCCGACATTAACATCATAATTCGAATTAAGCCTGATGATCACGATGTAGATATTGCCCACCTTTTCATACAAAGGGTGGTCCTGCAGCCAGAATGAAGACGCATAGTGGGGCTCTATTGGCATTGGAAATGTTCGGAAGGAGACTTGTGAATAATAGTTGTTATACTCTACCAGACGATCCATAACTCTTTGTGCTCTAATCACATGACTAGATGACGCAAGATCAACTGCCTCATCAGGGGTTTCTGAAAAGAAGTTTCCTTGATTTTCCTCAACATATAGATGGTGCTTGGCGCTCGATGCAGCATCACAAAACTCGATGATGGGAAAGATCAGAAGATCGTAAGATAACACCCTCAGTTCTTCTATCTCGACCTCGGTCTCTAAGGAGGGCTTTCCGCCCCTAATTATGGTTACGGTCCTCTCCTGAAACCGGACGGAGATTTCCCGTTTCTTGTCAAGAAGCTCCTGAATCACGGGCAGGTCCTGAATCGCCTCTTTTGTTCCAGAGAGGGTCGTCCGATTTTCTATGACATGGAAAATCTTTTTTTTAGGATTATGTGGATCAAAAAAAGTATCACTAACCCCAAATACAGGGCGTTTTCCTGGAGCAAAATGGGCATATTGGGGCCTTTCTCCAGGAACAAAGTAGGCAAAGTGATCAGGAAATGAAGTTATATCTCTTATCGAGTCCATAATTGACCTATTACTAGTTAGCATCTTTTATTATAGATTGAGCGAAGATAGACAACAAGTGAAAGTTTGGTAGATTTTATTGGCAGTAGAGCTTCAAAATAATTTGAACAATTTGTTATAGTCTTCGCCGAATTAAATCAAAAAGGCGGTCTATGGAAGTAGCTAGAAATATCGAAATCGTTTTCTTTAATGAGACACTCTTTCGGGAAGAAGTGGGCACTCTTAGAGAAAGTCCAAGTCAGCAAACTCATGTGAAAACAATGGAGGAGGTGGCTATAGCAGTGGGGGGATTTCTGAGTCGTGTAAAAATAGGCGATCATAAACGGATCATTTTTGTGTTGCAGGAAGAGAGTCAACACCACCAAGGTATTAGAAATACCATCGTTGTTGAAGTGGATGCTACAAGAAAAAGCGAAAGTGTGAGCACTACAAAGCCTATTGATGAGTTCGTGATTGTTGACGGGCCTTACAATGATGGGGCCCTAGCCGTTGCTCCCCAAAAGACAGTCAAGAGGGAATCGGGAAGGGACACAGCTCCGTCTAGCCTTCGTATGTGTACTGAAGTTTCAGAAGATGAAACTTTCCCAGTCGTTTTTAACACAGTCATGTGCGCAAGTATATTGACCCCTCCTTCGAAAGTGGGCCTGCAATCAGGTATTTATGATTTTGGAAAATTGAATCCTCTAGAGCAACAAATCGTCACTCTCGTGAGATTACGCCTCGAACAATACGCGGCTGAATTTAGGGAAACAAAATCAAGGAGAGTGCTTGGTTTGGCCGCTGCTGTTACAACACTTCTCATTGGATGTGCGATTGCTCCCTACTTTAATACATAAAAGGGATGGCTCGGTCGTAATGTTCTAGATCGAAGAGGCCTTGCGGAATGTCGAAGAGGAAACGGGAGGGGTTGGTCGGTTTCGGTTTTCCATAGGAGGTCCGATTTTGGGCCATGCTTAGAGTTAGGTACTTCTTAGCGCGGGTCAGAGCCACGTAAAAGAGGCGACGCTCTTCTTCGAGTCCTCCTTCTAGGAGGGCCTTTTCATGGGGGAGGATGCTGTCTTCAAGACAGACGAGAAAGCAAGCGGTGAATTCAAGCCCTTTTGCGCTGTGGAATGTGAGAAGATTGACCCGATCCTTGCGCGAATCATGTTTCCCGGGGCGGTTTTGATCGAGCATCAAGGTGCCCAAGAAGTCAGAAAGGGTCGAGCCTTCTTCGAGATTTTCAGCCATATTGATCAGCGTGAGGATATTCTCCCACTTGAATTGCCGCGCCTTTTCAGATTCCACTTCATCGTGGATGACTTTTTTGAGATCAAGTTTGTCCACAAACTTCTCGAGCGCTTCTTTTAAAGGCAATGTGTCAAACAGTTGCTGTCCTTCATGAATAAGCAGCGATAACTCTTGAGAGCCTCGTTCTCCATGT
>JAJZEO010000056.1 GCA_021847505.1 bacterium | reverse complement strand
ATAGAAACGCAAGAAGGACAAAGATCCTTTGGGGATTTACTATCCCAGATGCACGTGTAAAAATGAAGAGGCTTTACCCGTGAGAACTTTTATGGTTAGGTACTAGCTTGAAAAATCAATCTTTCTTCAGGGGAACACTCTTCCATTTTTTTTTGCGGTTTAGGGCGACTCGCTAATTCTTGCATCACCGTTCTTGAAAAAAGGGCCATAGCTGGAAGCTCTTTTTTATCTTCAATCGGAGCCGTACCACTCGATCCCCACCCTCCCTGGCGTTCAGGGCGTTGCCTTTTAAATTCGATCCCAAAAGGCATCCACTTGAAATGCCTGGCATTAAAATCTTGGTCATAAATTGTCCAATAGTTAGGAGGAGCCCTATAGTTTGGACCAAGCTTGTCTAAAAGAGCCTTTGTTTCTTTTTCAACCAATACTTGTATGAGAAACCACCTTCTTTGAGAGTTTGGTGAATCAAACGAGTATTCATAGGCGTATTTCTCTTGCAGTAAAGAGACCCCCTCTAACCATTCCAGAAAAACATCAGGGGGAATCGTCTCTTCTTTTCTTGCTTCCAAATAAAGAATCATCCAACCGTTGAGCAAGTCGACAACAAAAGAATCAGGCAAATGAAAAGAACCTGCCTTCGGGGGATAGAAAAAGAGTTGAAAAAGAACACCCAAATCGGTGAGTAGGTTTTGTTTATCTGGCCCCTCAAATAGACCCCCACTTGATATACAATCAGGTAAAAGACGGAAAAAATTGAGACGCCCGGCCATTTCATCGTAGAGGGGAGCTACATAAGGTTGAGCAAGCTCAGAAATATCCACGAGACGAGGGGCATCCCCAGGAAATCCGTGTTGACGTTGATACTTATGCAATTTCTTAAGAGCTAGCTCATCCCCAGATGCTCCATGAAAAGTTAAATCTAATCTCTCATAGAGATCGAGCTCAAATCCTCTTTCACCAACAGAAAGGGCCAATTTTTCACGTTCTTTCACCTCGCGAATAACTGCTCTTCCCTTGACCTCTAGGGCTCTTTGGGAAATTTCCTTCCACGCAAGGAATAACCCCTCTGATAACTCGCCACATTTGTCCATCTTATCGATGTGGGTGGTCATTTTTCTAAGAGCATCTGCAACGAACTGCGACGAATGGGCATCCGCATTATCAAGATAATCAGAGAAACCAGCCAACTTAATCCAGATCATTAAAAACGGGTGATGGTGCTCTTCACAAACGTTATTCATCCACTTCACTACAGCCTGTAAAGAGCAGCTATTAGCCCTCTGTGCTCCCCCTGGATTTTTTGCCACAAATGGCCCATCCCCAGGCCAAGCGTGAAAAAACACATCATAAAGATCGCTTACGGCCATTTTTTTAGGCTGCATGGATTCCAATATTCCACTTAGATGCTGTAAATCTGCCCTTTCTCTTGTAAAACTAACAAGAGACTCTAAGAATTGACTTTTGCGTAAATCCTCTATTTTGGCACCTGAAAAAACCAGTGTACGGTATATATTTTCTCTTTGCGTATCTTCATTCTGGCGAGGATGAAAATTCAATCCATCCCCGGTATTAGTCACTTGAAATTTCACTAACCCATCTTCTTCATCCAAAATAAATTCAAAAAAAAGAGCGTGGCCCGCGCCTTTTTCATCGCGATAACCACCGGCCATGGCAACATAGTGCTCCCTTTCTAACTTCTCTAAAATTTCACCTGCTACAGTGCTTAACGGCACATCAGCACTAGGTGGCCTGTAGACCCCCTCAGAAAGAGTCCTTTGAATTTTAATGGCGTCGGGATTGTCGGGGTATTGGGCTACATAACGATCGATATAATGGCCAATAAAGGCTATTGCTTGATGAGGATCACCCCCTTTACCCCCGCCCACATAGTCACATAAAAGAAATTGGAGTATCCCTACATCGGGGCTGTACCCTGTCCGAGGAACTATAGAGGGACGTAAAGTTTTTCTTTAATCGTAGCGACGCCCTCCTCTAGAGAGGTAGGAGGAAGCTGGACCTCTGATAATTCAGCCGCCGCGAGGGGTTGATTTAACTGTGTAGGGGCAATATCCATAAAATTAGCCACGCTATTATGAATGAAAGCTTATTTTTTAACAACTTTAAAATTATTCTTTTATGAAAATTGACGGTTGTATTTATTGATTAAAAAATCTAAACTTCCTCAGCGCTTTTCTTTGAGGAGGTTATATATGGCTAATGTTTGTCAATTATCGGATCGCAACTTCTTAAGTGTGGCGGAGCCCTTTACGAGATTGGTCTGGTTGGCTTCTTCAAAAAGCCTATCCATTGAACAATCGCCGAAAAGCACTGTTTCTATAAGATCACCCGAAATTGCAAATCTTACCGATTTGCTTGTTCGGTTGAACGGCCTATTTCTAGATACTCTCAAATTAGAGCCAATGACTACAACCACACCTGAAGCTCCTAGGTACTTTGCTTCAAGATCAATGACCATCAATGATTTTCCCGATATACGCCTTGTAGTTTATCTTAGCCCTGACCCCGAAAAACTCGATACGGCTGTTCTATCAATAGGTGTTTCTTTGCCACCTATTCCAAGAAGTGCTCAAAATGCAAGAGGCCTTGCCCCAAGCGCCTCAGCTCAGATTCGTGCAAATTATGTACATCGTATGCTGGCCCTTCAAGAACGTTCAAGAGTTTACACGGGTATTATATCTCAATTTACCGCCACAGTGACTGCTGAGTTAAAAGGCCAACTTGCTGCTTACAAAGCTTAGACCGTAGACTATCTGTTGCGTTTTTTTTTTAATTCTCTAGAAAATGGGTTCATGACATTTTCTCGACCCTTTTTATTCGTCTCTTTTTTTTGCATTTCCCTGATGGCCGATGAGGCAAGCTACGGCATTAGTGGAAACCCCGGTGCAGTAAATACCGTAGTTGGCACGGGGGCGCTAGGTAAATTTCTTCATGTTCCCGAAAAATCGGGGATTAGACTTGGTGGACTATGGATGGGAGATTACAACTTCCTCGCCAATGGAAATATTCCTCACAATCGATGGACCGGCAACAGTTTACTGATCCTAGATCTCTCCATTGATTTGAATGTAATCGGTTGGAAAGGGGCCATGATCGGAGGAGAGTTCTTACAGTTCAACGGTCAACCAACCAATAATCAGGCAGGTGTTGTTCAAGGCTATAACAGTTTACCGGGAGACCCACCCCTTGATCGATCTGAACTGTATCAAGCTTGGTATCGACAGCAGTTATTTGATAATCGATTCAACTTTAGGATCGGAAAAGTAGTCCCCACTTATCATTTTAACAACGTATCTAAGCCGGTCCCCACGGATGACCCCACCGCTTCGATTCCTTCCGTGAGTGGTTTGATCTATACACCGATCTTTGTCAATACGACACTACTTGGGGCCATTGGAGGCTATTACAACTCGGTCTATGGCATTGAAGCCACCGTCGCTCCCACTAAAACATCCTACATCAATCTTGGTTTTTTTGATGGCAACTTAGCAAAAGGTGTCCAGACCGGTTTAACGGGGCCTCATTTTAACGGTTACTATTTTTCAATCATGGAAGTGGGCTATGGTTGGTCTCAGCACAAACCTGGCATTGCTGCTCTAGGAGGTTTGTATCAAAGCGGCAAGCTCGAAAATTTTTCTCAAACACAAACAGGAACAG
>JAJZEO010000027.1 GCA_021847505.1 bacterium | reverse complement strand
CGAGCTTCTTCCAACCCAAGACACGCTATGATCCATAATAAACCCATATTAATTCTCGAGTATTATACAGAAAATTTCATTACTTTTCAGTATTTAAAATTATTTTTTTTACATCTTATCCAAGTATAAAATTTTAAAAGACTATTAATCCACTTACCATTAAACTGAGCCAATGAAAAAGTATCTTCTGACAGGGCTCATTCTCCTCCTCCCCCTTGCCGTAACTATCGCAATCATCGCGTTCGTAGTGAATTTTCTAACCAAGCCCTTTATGGGAATTGTCTCGCATTTTCTCAAGCAAACACCACTTGCCAATGAGAGCTTCTTCATTTTTTCCCCAGAGCAGATGCTTCAACTGAGCAGTCAATTGATTATCCTTGTTTGCCTATTTTTACTGATTTTGTTTCTTGGGATGATTGCAAGATGGTACCTGGTCCATTGGCTAATCCAAGTTTCTGAACGGATACTCCACCGCCTTCCCCTTGTGAACAAGGTTTACAAAGCGTCGAAAGAGATCATCAATAGCTTCCTAGGTCAAGGAAAAAGCACCTTCAAACAAGTCGTAATGGTACCCTTTCCAGGAAACGGCATCTATTGTTTGGGTCTTCTTTCAGAAAAAGCCCCCGTAGAATGCCGTGAAAGGTCAAATTTGCAACTCTATTCTGTGTTTATTCCGACGGCACCCAACCCGACAAACGGTTTTACCATCATGTTTAAGGAAGAAGAGATCCACTTCATGGAGATGAAGCCCGAAGATGCGATTAAATACATTGTCTCGTGCGGTACTGTCGCTCCCCCAGAAACTCATCCCCATGACACACATCCCAAAATCGAGGGGGTCTAAATGAAACGCAATCTCCTTTCAGGGTTAATTTTACTTCTTCCCTTGGCCATCACCATCGCCTTGTTTGTTTTTTTAGTCGATCTTTTGACTACCCCATTTCTAGGAAGTATGGAGGCTTTACTGCAATTTATCGGACGCACCTTTAGCATAAACCTCAACCTACAGGCCCCCTATTTAGTTTTCTTGAGCCGAGTCCTGATCTTGATTTTCCTCTTTTTCTTTGTCTTAATCCTAGGTTTTCTCGGAAACAGGCTTTTCTTTAATTGGCTTGTCGGAACGATGCACCTAATCATGGGGAAGATCCCCCTTATCAACACCATCTACAAAGTTTGTAAGGATATCATTGAAGCGGTCTTTTCCGGAAACAAGAAGCTGTTTAGTCGGGTTGTAGTCGTACCCTTTCCCTCGAAGGAATCAAAAGCTCTAGGTTTGGTTACAGGCAATGCCCCCTGCCAAGTACAAGATGCGAGCGGCTCACACACCCCACAAAAGCTTTTAAAGTCTGTCTTTGTTCCCACATCACCTCACCCGATCTCAGGCTTTTTGCTTCTCATAGAGGCAAAGCATCTCGATCAAACGGACATTTCCATCGAAGACGCCTTCAAGTTCCTCATCTCTTGTGGAATGTTCGTGCCCGAGCCACATCGCTCCAACGCTGCCGACGAAGACGAAACGGACGACTCCACCTCGACAGATCTCCCTGATATGGAATAGCCCTCAACTATATTCTCTTAAGGAGGGATCTCCCGTGCTTTACGAATTCAAGATGCTAGGTATGAAAGTGCTGTGCCTTGTCATAGTAGCTCCTTTATTAGCCTCTTCACTTTTGTATATCATTGAAAAACTAGAAAGTGCTTGGGCTGTAAGATCTAGAAAAAAGAAGTTTTATGCACTCACCATGCTTATGGTATTTGTTGGAGTCTGCTGTGGATGGCTACTATGAAGCCTGTATTCAGAGCTCTATTTTTTGTATTAGCTATCACAATACAGACCGAGTCTTTTGCTGCTAGACCAATACCAAATGCATATTTCAATACTGTGAATCACTTTGATAGTTTAGAATCCCATGTTAAAAGCTTAGAAGACGGTAGAGTGATCCTTGATCATCTGCTCTCTTCTATTTGTTTAAACAATTGTAGCTTTCCAAATATAGAAAAAATGCATGTTTACGCGTTGTCCTTCCTTGATAAAACTAACCATTCCAGCCTATTCAAAGAAAAAATCAAATTCATTATTGATGCTCTGCTATATGAACGCTCCCCATTAGGAGATATCGTCAACGTTACAGATGAAGACATTCCTGGAAGTTTAGTCTTAGGAGGAGTCGAAATATTAGTCGGATCTTTCGTTCATCTTATTCCTGGCTGTGCTTGGCTAGGAAAATTGATTATTGCCGACGGTGTCAGACGTTGTTTCAACGGCCTGGAAGACGTAGATCGTAATAATAAAGAAAAGTTAGCTGAATCCTCCCCTGTTTCTCTAAAACATTCTACTGTTTTGCGTTTGTTTTAAACTCGATTGGCTACTTATTTCTCTCATAGACACTAGCGAAGGAAGTAATTAAAGATTGCCGCTGTAGCTAACCTGTAAGGGATCATGTTGTCCTGACTTTTTCCCACTACGCTTCACTGCGTGAAAAAAAATCAGAGGGGGAACCAGCCAGAAAACGCCGTGGGCGTTTTCTGGCTGGTTCCCCCGGACACCTTAAGCCTGCCATATTCTCCACCTCAACTACGACCAATCTCCCTGATATGGAATAGGTAAGGGGTTAATTGCCTTTCTCCACCCTGTCCACACCCCTCAAAAACCCTATCTCATTCTTAAAAAATCAGTTACACACACAAAACGTCTTAGTTAATGACGATACTTAAATTTCCGTGATTACGCGCAATATAAGATATAGAATTAGGTGGAAAAAGCTCCATTTGAGGGATAAGTCCCATATTACGGAAAGTCTTGGCCAGGATACCGTGGTAACTAGGATTAAGACGAACAAAGGCCCTTTGATTTAGTTCTTTTTGAATCTCTTTTTGTAGGTGATTGACAAAAGAAATCACCTGACTTTTGGAAAAGGAGGGGGGGAGAAACTGTGCATAATGAAGAGCAAGTTTTTTTGTCACAACTTCTCTATTTTCCGATGTGTCCTCGTAAACTTGAGAAGCCTCTCTTGGTGTAAGGTGTTCTTGGGCTTCTAAAATGTCAATACGAGATAGGAGCTGGTCTTGTACATAAACAAAGTTTGCAGGGAATTTTTTAGAAAGGCCATCGTCGATATCATCGAAAATCAGAAACCCTGCAATGTTCATATCCATGTGTTCTTTAAGCCAGTAATCAATCTGATCGCCGCGAGTATTGAGAGAAAAACCATATTTCCGCATAGACAAAGCAGAAGGGTGGTCCTCTTGATCGGAATAATAAGCATCATTATCTACAGTCTTGTCAATGAGAACTCGAGAAAACCGCCACGAAGCAAATATCTGATTACGTAAATATTCAATGGTTTTTCCTAAACGCCAATCAGAAGAAAGAACAATTCCAATCTGATACGACGCAGCAAGTTGATCCACAAAATCTTCCAAAAGATTTACAGCATTTTTATCAAGCAAATGCCCCGAAGCAACTTCATATTTAAACTGATCGTATTCCTTGCTAGAGTCAAACAGCTCCTCAACTTTTTCTCTTTGTTTCTTCCGCAAATTCCCCATGAGAGATTGATTAAACAATACCCCATCAATATCTAGGAAAATAATGAGCCAAGGTTTTTCTGAATTTATGAAGTGTGTCTCAGCACTCGTTGCAAGAGAACCGATACTACATACGAGAAAGAACAGGAACTTTTTCACTTGTCCAATCGGTTAATTTTCTGGATGTTGCATCGAAGTTGGCGCCAATGAGTGTTATCGGGCGTTTGTCAAGTCTAAACTGTTCATGATAATCTCTGGCCTTGATTTGGTTTAATGCTTCTTCTGCACTCTTGTTAATCTTGAACTCAAATACGTAGATATCCGTTTGTGTTTTAAGGAGCATGTCCATACGACCTCTACTCGTTGGCACTTCTGCGTTTACCTTGAATCCAAGAGTTTTTAGGAACATATAGAGCAGCGAATGGTAATAATTCTCGGCACCTTCATGGATAAAGTGCGGGATGGAAGCTAAATAAATATTGAATGTTTCAAAAAATTTTTGAAAATTATGGCTTTTAAGATGTTGTGCTAGCTGATAATAAATCCCTTGAACTTCTGCAGGATTTGAGGAAAAAGCTCTTACAAGGTATTCAAGAAAAGATCTGCGCACTTCTTCATTAGGAAAGTCTAAGAAGTATGTATACGTTTGTGGATCGAATTTTCGGATTGTTAAATACCCTGTTTGATAAAGTAGAACAGGGACGCTAATTGTGCTAATATCGTGTGTTTCTTCGAGGTCTTTGCCCGCTGTTACGTCTCTTTCTAGATCTACCAAGGAAAAGTCTTGCTGTTTAGCAAGAGTCACAGCCATGGTAGGTGTTCCTGTAGAAAACCAATAATTATCTAATACCCCTGTTTTTAAGAATTTAAAGACAGAGACGGGGTTATAGACCCTTGGTGCATCGTGCTGTTGCACGTAAGAATAGCCATTATACCATTGTTTTAGAAGAGCAAAAATTTCAGTTTCTGTCGTCTGTCTCTCCTTGGCAATTGTTCGAATATTAGGCATAAAATATTTTTTTATTTCTGCTTCCGTTAGACCTAGTAGGTCTCCATATTCCCTTCGGAAGGAGATTGTCTCTAGGTAATTTAATCCTGAAAACAGGGAAACTTTTGTAAATTGACTGACACCTGTAACAAAAATAAATCTAAGGTATTTTTGCTGAGATTTGATGTTTGCAAAAAATTCCTGTAGAAATTTTCGATTTTTTTCAACAAGCTCCAAGTCGTCCGTGTTGTGTACCAATGGATAATCGTATTCATCCACAAGAATGACTACAGGTCCAAATCTATTGAACATTTCCACCACCAACGCTTCTAGAGTGGAAGAAAGCAGTTCTCTTTCAATGTCCCCGATGTCATACTGTTTACCGATTGTTATAAGAGTATCCTTTAACGCCTGCTCAAGTTTTTCTGGACTTCCTGAAGAACTCCCAGATAAGTCTAGATGGATGATTGGAAACGTTTTCCAATCATAGTCAGATGATTCGATCCAGAGGCCTTTGAAAAGATCTTTTCTTCCTTGAAATAATGCTTCCAGTGTAGAAACAAGTAACGATTTTCCAAACCTACGAGGACGTGCTAAAAAACAGCCTGGCTCCTCTTGAATTAAAAAGTATAAAAGATGGGTCTTATCTACATAAGTATATCCTTGCTCAATTAAATTAGGAAAGTAGTACTGTCCTGTCGGAAGTTTTGGCAGTTTCATATAGCAAGCATAGTAACAGCTTTCTTAATTTTAAGAAAAGAAAGTAAAAAATTTATATTTTGAAGCGCAAAGGGCAAAAACTTCCCTCTTGCATCATATACCTCTAAAGAGTATAGTTTACGCCATATTCTAAAAAAATGGAGTGAATACCATGACGCGCATGAGTAAGCAAGGGAAGAGGCGTGCGGTTTGCCCGAGAAGACTTGCCCCCGCATTTGCCGCTAAAACAGGACCAAAAAAAGATCAATTGGCTGCCGGCTACAAGGTCCACGAAAATGCCTGCTCCAAAGAAAAACGTTTTATTGCCAAGGTGAAGTAAATGTCTAGACATCCGAGCTACGGAAAAGCCCTCAAGGGGGGAAAAAAAAGAAATGTCTTGAAGCGCTTTGAGCGTGTTCAGGTAATGAAAGAGCGCGAACAATGGGGAGAGAGAACTTCAGTGTTCAACCTTCCTAAAACTAAAGTGGCTTCATAGGTCTCCCTTGAAAATCGTTCAGTTAAACGATCAAGCTGACCTTGCCATCGATCAACAGCAAGTAGAATCGTTAGTAAGGGCAGTTTGTCGTTTGGAAGGCCTTGATGGGGATGAGCTCTATTTAAATTTCGTCACAAAAGAGAAAATCTCCGATCTACACCGGGATTTTTTTGATGACCCTTCCGAGACAGACTGCATCACGTTTCCCCTAGATGGGCCTAAAACTAGTGCGCACACAGCATTTCCCCACATTATTGGGGAAGTTTTCATTTGCCCTCAAGTTGCTTTTGAATCATTGCCTCACGCCCCCTATGATGAACTATCTCTCTATCTTGTTCATACTCTTTTGCATTTAGCGGGTTATGACGATATCGAAGAAGCCGACACCTATGAAATGAGGGACGCAGAGAGGCGGATCGTAGCCGCTCTTCATGAAAAAAATCTGGTATTAAGTCAACCGATGGTTTACTAAATTGTGATATGATCACAAAGACACTATTCTTCCCCATTTTCTTTTTAACTGCCACCTGCATACTTGTAGCTGTAAAGGCTGCTTTTCAAGTGATTTCTGAAACAAAGCTAGAAGGGAGAATTAAGCATTCAAGGGGCCCTCTCTTATTTTCCCGATGGCTTTCTACCCTATTTCCTAATGAAAGAGAACCTATTGTCCTTGATTTCCTCACCTTTACAGGAATCATTACATTAGCCTGCTATGGAATGAGTAGCTCGATCTTTCTAGCTTCCAACCTATTTTTCGGTTCTAACATACTCGCCGACGGGAAAAGTATTGGATTTACCTTTCCTTGGCTTTTATTGGCATTCCTAATATGCGCAGGATCTGCCATTTGCTTTAGCACCCTCTTCCATCTATTTGCTTTAAGAGCTCCGATTGCCACCATTAAGTTGTTTTCCTTCATTGCCACCTTGATTGTCAGCATCTTCCTCCCCATATCCCTACCTTTCATCTGGTTCGAAAAAATGTTGTCGGGTCGTCAAAAACCTGAACCTGAGGCTGATTCGCGAGAAGAGCTCCGGTCTCGTCTCCTAGAACTTTTGGAGGAGATGCAAGAAGAAAAATTGATTGAGGAAAGAGATCGGGTTATGATTAAATCGATCGCCCAGTTTGGCGGGCTTGTCGTAAGGGAGATCATGGTTCCTCGAGTCGACATGATTTGTTTGCCAGAAAACGCCACTGCCCAAGAGGCTTATAATTGCTTTATCGAACATGAGTATAGTCGTGTTCCTATCTACAAAGATTCCATCGATCACATCACGGGTCTCCTTCTATATAAAAATTTTATGGAGTATTGTCTTGAGCAAATCATTCAGGGAAAAAGACTTTCTGAACTTTCCATCTCTTCTCTTGTGATCCCAATTCTCTATGCTCCTGAAAATAAAAGGATTCGCGATCTTCTCAATGAAATCAAATCGGAAAAAATTCATGTGGCGATCGTCGTAAACGAATACGGTTGTACGGAAGGGCTCGTAAGCATAGAAGATATTCTTGAGGAGCTTATCGGCGGCGAAATTCGAGATGAGCACGATGTCGATGAAGAAGTCCTCTTTAGAAGGCTGCAAGACAAATCTTGGATCGTCGATGGACGCATGAGCATTGTCGATGTGGAGAGAGAGTTAGGCGTTGCTATTCCTCACAATGCCGAGTATGAGACTATAGCAGGCTTCATTTCCTGGAAAATGGGAGCTATCCCCCCTTCAGGGACTGTGATTTATGAGGATTATTTCAGCCTCCGTGTCCTTGAAAGTGATCGACGCCAAATTCACAAAGTTAAGATCACCGTAGAAAATCCCTCTCACGTATAAACTAGCCCTTGCCCCTGCCCTTTCCATTGCCCGTGCCCTTTCCCTTGCCCTTATATCTTCTTCTTTGATAGACTTCCCTTCAAACCCTCTTACCCTCTTAAAGGAAGTCTATGCGTCGATCGATTTGTATTTCAGAACCCAGCGTTGCTCTAGCAGGAGAACAAAAAAACTGGAGATTTTGTTTTGTTACCAGTCAAGCATTGCCACAGAAAACTCTTCTTCGATTTGACCCACAATCACGTGGTCTTGAAAATGAATGGGAACTTCCACAAACCGGGGGGCGTACAAAAAACAATTTGATTTGGATGACTCTTCCTGATGGTAAGCAACTCCCAGGCAAAGAAGTCGACAATAAAGGGTTCAAGCAGTACGAATTTGTCCTCCCCGAAGAAATCGCCCAAGGGGAGAAGATCATTTTTCATCTTGGTTCAGCGGATGGTTCAGCAGGTCAAGGGAATCGGTCTCAGCTCTACATCCAACGCCGGCGCCCCTTTTATCTCTACATCGACCCAAAGGGAAAAAAGGAGTTTAAAGATCCCGAGATTTTTACTCTCGACGTACGTGGAAACAAACTCGATAATATTCGAATCATTACCCCTTCTGTAGTCTTCAAAAATAGCCGTTTTGATGTCCTCATTCGATTTGAAGATTCGTTTGGAAACTTGACGGGTAATGCACCTGAAGGCACTTTAATCGAATTAACCTATGATCAATTGAGAGAAAATCTCTCCTGGAAATTATTCGTTCCCGAAACTGGATTTTTGACACTTCCCAACCTATATTTCAATGAACCGGGGCTTTATCGACTTAGGTTGAAAAATTTAACAACTAAAGAAGAATATTTTTCAGCTCCTATCCAATGTTATCTGGAAGAGGGCAACCACCAGTTTTGGGGTGTATTGCAAGGAGAGGCCGAGAGGTACGAAACCGCTGAGGGAATTGAGTCTGTTTTAAGATATTTTCGCGATGACCACTCAATGCAATTTTTTGCTACTTCAACAAATGAAGACGCGGGACTTACTTCAAATGATGATTGGAAATTAATTTCTTCCCAAGTCGCCGAATTTAATGAAGAAGAACGCTTTGTTACACTACTGGGCTTTCAATGGGAGGGGGAACCTTCTTCTGAGGGTTTACGCCATTTTATCTATGCAAAAGACAATAAACCTCTCCTGAGAAAAAAAGAGCTCAAATCAAACGCACTTAAGAAGATCTATAAATCACACACCCCGAAAGAGCTTCTTTCCATCCCCTGCCTAACGACCGCAAAAGGGCATTCTTACAATTTTGATGATTACAGCCCCGAGTTTGAACGAGTTGCTGAGATTTATTCAGCCTGGGGAAGTACGGAAACCATAGCTAAGAAAGGAAACACCCGCCCATTAATGGGCAATGCCAAAAAAGGGATTTCTGAAGTAGAAGAAGGAACTCTGACAAAGGCCTTACTAAAGGGTTGTCGTTTTGGATTTGTGGCTGGCGGAAAAATTACTACTGGCGGTGCCTACGCCGAAATGAAGGAATCTGAGCAAGAATCGTATTCTTCCGGATTGACTGCAATCAATTGTGTTGAGTATTCCCGAGATGCTCTCTTTCAGGCTCTCTATAATAGAAGTTGTTATGCAACGACGGGAGCAAGAATTCTGGTTGTGTTTAACATCGCAGGAAAACCGATGGGTTCAGAAATTTCAACAAAGAGTAAACCTGGTCTTGTCTTCAACCGCCACATTCACGGCTTTATAGCGGGAACTGACATCATCGAAGAAGTGACACTCTATCGAAATGGACGCGCCCTCGAAACCTTCTCCAACGGAACTAATTTTGTCAAAGTCGAATTCGATGATTCTGAACCTCTCGATAAAATCGCAATAACATCACAGTTCAGCCCACATCCCCATCTCTTTTACTACCTAAGAGTGACTCAAAAAGATGGTCATATGGCCTGGGCCTCCCCCATTTGGATAGATATTGTCGAAGAGGAAAAGAAAGGGCGGAAAAAATAAATGACCCGATTGATTTTGGGCACCTCATCTCAAAGACGCATTGAGCTGCTGAGTCGATTCTCCCTTCCTTTTAGGGTGATTGTTTCTAATTTTGATGAATTTTCGATTCCCTTCGATCTACCTCCAAACGAATATGTAAAGCAAATTGCCCAGGGAAAAGCAGCTCTCCTAGCCAATCAATATCCTGATAACCTAATCCTCACAGCCGATACATCCGTCTATTTTGATAATCGCCACTTTGGAAAACCAACAGATCGCGAGGATGCAATCGCTACTTTAAAGCAACTTCGAGGACGAGAGCATCAAGTCTGGACAGGTCTTTGTCTTGCTTATGAAGGTAAATATCACATAGAAGAAGATATGACAACTGTGCTCTTTAATGATGTGCCCGATGAAGCCATTTGTCATTATGTCGACACATTTAATCCGCTTGACAAAGCAGGAAGCTATGCGATACAAGATGCTGCAGGGCTTTTAGTGAATCGTATCTCCGGAAATTATCAAAACGTGATAGGGTTTCCACTGACAAAAGTAGCCCACCTTCTGCAACTGGCGGAGATCAACTTATGGGATTACTTAAAAAAACCCTCTTAGTACCATTTATAAGCTTCATGTTTGTCTCCACCCTGCTATTTGGAGAAGAGGCTCTTGACGAGGGGATATCAGAAAGATCGCTTCCCCTCATTTTGCAACAAAGAGACGAGTTTGAAAAAAATCCCCTTCCTCCGTTGCCTATTATCGAAACCACAGGCGAGTTAGAAGACCTAGAACCCCCGGTTGATCAATGCGATAAGAGGCGCATTCTTTATCTAATGTCCAAAGGACAAATTTCCAAGGCAATTTCCCATTACATTGCCTTCTATGAGCATGAAAAAAAACACGATTTGAAGCTTCTTCATGAAATCGCTCAGAGTTTGCTCGATTCAGGAGCGGCAAGCTATGATTTAGAAACTCAGCTATTAACCCTTTGTGGGATTGCCCTCTCCAATCAAAAATCTTCCCTACCTTTTCTTGAGCGTGCCTTAAATAGCCACTTTCCTATGGTACAAAGCGTCGCTCTTGCTCTTCTCGGTTCGATGCATGAAGATGAATGCGATGAAATCATCACCCATGCCATGCGTTCTAACTACATTTTAGTTCGATACGAAGCTCTCCATTACCTCATTGCACGCAAAGCAAAAAATGCTCTTGGATACATTGAATCCCTTGTCAATCTCCTCCATCCTGCTGCTAGACCACTTTTCGTCGAATTTTATGCCATGTATGGGAGCAAAGAGGCACAACAAAGGTTAAAGCAATTTCTCAATGATCAAGATATGAACGTGCGAATTGCAGCTATTTCAGCAATCAATCACCATCAGTTTGACCATCTCCTTCCAAACATTCGTTCCTTATTTTCTCAGCCAGATCCGATGATCAAAGAAGCTTGTGCTTCGGCACTCGGCAACATGAGGGATCTTCACTCCATTGAAGCATTGAAAATCGCTGCAGAATCCCCGTTTAATGAGACAAAACTCGCTGCTTTATTTGCTCTCCATCAAATGGGAGATGAAAAAGCGAAGGATTCAATTGCCGAGATCGCTAAAAAGAAGAACCTTTTTGCCATTTATCTCTTAGGAAGACTCGAGGGCTATGACGATCTGCTCGCAAAACTCTCCACCAATATCGACTCGACGGTCAGATTGAATGCAAGCCTGGCGCTGCTCTATAAAAAGAACCCTAAGTGTCTTCCTGTAGTCAAAGATATCGTCACTTCAGATACTGATTTTGTGGGCTTTGTCCCTTTTGTTTCAAGCGGAAGAACCCTAGTTGCCTGGAAGCCTCTTTCCCCTTCTATTGTCAAGCACCCTGATGTGAAGAGAAACATTCAATCCATCACTCTCTCTTTTATTGATGAAATCATCACCGCCTCTCTTGAACTTCCTGAGGACTCCTTTCTCGAAATTGCTAATGAAGTCCTTTCTCGGAAAGGCTCTAGATCGGTTGCACTTTTAATGCACCTACTGGAAAACATCAAAAGTCCAAAAGTGATCGCTCTATTGAAACAAAAATCACAAGAAGTTGGCTCTCCTTTGATTCGCGGTTATGCCAGCCTTGCACTTTATCGATTAGGTGAAGGCCCTTCGTTTCGTGCTGCATTTCTCTCTTGGCTTAAAACGCAAAAGGGAGAGCAACTGATCGAATTTAGACCGATGATGGATCGAGGAGCAAGAGACGACCAAGAAGTTTCTAACTACAAACTTTCTCCTGAAGATCGCAGTGCTTTATTACTCGAATCTTTTGATACTCTCGCAGAAAAGCATGAAGTTGAAGGGATTTTGCTTTTGCTTGAAGCGATGCGAGATGGTCATCCAAAAAATCGATTCGCTCTAGCAGGTCTTCTTTTGAAATCAATTCATTGATTGTCTATACTCACAATCCATGTACAAAAAACAATTAGCTTTTCTATTTATCTCTTCCCTTCTTTCCGCTCAAGAAGTTGTCATTGAGTTGAAAAATCCTACAGCAACGAAGAACTCTATCTCCTCTTTGGAGGGTGGAATACTGAACACTAATGATTTGCGAATCCAAGCGAAGAAAATCAATTATACAAAAAATGAAGACGGCGAGAACATTGTCGAAGCAAGCGGTGATCTCTTTATTGTTTACAGAAGGAAATATTTTCTCGCCGACTCTATCATATTCAATATAGATCAACAAAAAGGCATTCTCAAAAATGGGAATGGTTTTGCTGAAGGCCTATTCTTTGGGGGAAATGAGATTTTTCTCAACCAAGACGGAACCCTTGATGCTGAGAAAGCCTACGTAACCACTTCTGATTCTCTCGATCCAGAATGGAGTGTTAAAGCAAAACAGATCCACATGGATGAAAAGTACAAAGTCCGAGCTAAAGACGTCTCTTTGAATGTCGACAAATATAACCTCCTGGATCTAAATTCCTACACTATGGGAGTTAACAGCCGATTCAAGAAAGAGACACCGAGAATCCAACCACGCATTACCTGGGAAAAAGGGCAAGGACCTCTCCTTTTGACCCGTTTTTGTGCCTATGATTCCGACGCCTTAAAGCTATTTTTCCGGGGTGAATATCGAGTCACACGCGGCGGCGGCGGGGCCATGGAACTTGACTACGAATCCGAAAATCAAAACCAAATCTTGCAACTACGCAATTTTTACGCCTACGACACCTTTTACAATGATAACAACCCTAACACACTTCGATCACGTTACCGTCTACAAGGGATTTACCAAGGTAAGGCCGCAGATGAAAAGTTAGAAATGTTTGCCCGCTGGGATGCCCTTAGCGATAAAAACATGCGCTCTGACTTCCCCACGCAAATGTTTGAACTCTCTACCCTCGAAAGAACAGAAGGGTATTTAAAAGCCTACCTAGACAATGCCTTTACTTCCCTTTATGCAAGACCCCGTATCAACCGCTTTAGAGGATTTAAGCAAGAGCTTCCCACACTCACTGTTGCTGTAAAGCCGATCACTCTCGGCAATACCCAGGCGGTTTTAGAAAACTATTTCCGTTTTGGTTACCTAGAATATTCCTATGCAGATAACCTCGAACACTTGGTCCCCAACTTCCGTTCAGGAAGATTGGAAACAAAACACAATCTCTATCGACCCTTCCAATGGGGTCCTATCAATTTTCTTCCTGAAGCAGGATTACGGGGCATTCTCTATTCTAACAACCCTCATCAGCAACCGGTAGGACAAGCCGTTCTCCATTACAACTTTGATACCTACACGAGTCTCGAAAAATCGTATACCAATCTCCTTCACACCATCGAACCCTACGCCCATTTTTCAGGCTATTCGAGCCCAACAGCCTCCCCTGACGATGTCTATATCTTCAGCATACAAGATGGTCTCAATCATCTAAGTCAACTCAAGCTCGGACTCAGGAATGAGTTGACCACCCTCACAGAATTTTCTCCCCTTCCTGCCCTCTCGACCGACTTATACGCCTACAACTTTTTCAACACCTCTGTGATGAGCCAACTCTTTCCCAAAATTGGACTCGATACAACAGCGAACTTTTCTAAGTTGAGTCTCGGTTCGTTCTTAGGCTGGAACACCGCGCAAAACCTCCTTGATTTTGCCAACTTCAAGCTCGGCTATACCCTCAACGACTACTTTGCCTTCACTGCTGAAGTGCGCCACCGCGGTGACTACTACTGGCGCAAAAATGACTACAACAACTACCTACTCGACGTGACTCGCGCCACGACTGATCTTTACGACTCCCCCCTCTCTGATTATCGCACCACCTTCCGCTGCAAGTGGCAACTCCAGCTCTCCCCCCTCCTTACACTCCGCATCCTCAACCATGTGGGTTGGCGTCCCAATAAACCGTTCTACCACGAGTCGAAGGTCGAGCTGCAAACCATCGTCTCCAATAGCATCCGCCTCCGCCTCACCTACATGAGGACCGTCCGTACTAACCAATACACCTTCGGTGTTAATCTGATCTGATACGGAGAATAAGACTCCACAGCCTCTTATCCCCCTCGTGATCTGATTTTTTTTACTCTATGTGAATAATCACTTTTGTGCATAATCTATATATTTAAAAATTTACTTAAGTATTAAATGAGCGCTTCGGTCACTTCCACTACTATTTTTCAATTGCTTTGGGAGCTTCCTAACATATTCGAAACCGATATCGCTCGAGTACCAGCTCCCCCCTCTGCAAAGTTCTACTTAATAGAAGATGGCAACGAAACTGAAATGGTTGCCTTTCGTTGTTTAGGAAGCGGAGGAGCTAAGAGGGCGCTTTCTCTTCGTGATGGTAGGGTCCTTTTAATACCAACTAGCACAGAAATCTCTCTAACTATGTGGAATAGAATGGTTCATGAAGAGGTAGAATGGAGCTGCCACGTAAGAGCGCAAGGAATCTTAGCGATTGATTCAAAGAAGATCGGAATACGAGCTAAAAAGAATGAGCCCCATGTTTTTGCCTACGTGTGTTCTTCGTTTGCCTCCTTGGCTATACGTCATATTTACATCCGAGATGAAAACAATCCTGCAGGCTCAACTTGGAATCCTGACAACTTTGAGAGTTTGTCTTATGATGAACAGAGCCGTCATGGAGGGCATAGACCGATCTTTACCAAGAGGGAAGACCTTCTTAATCCGGAGAAGTGGTTTCCCCTATTTTCAGACCTGATCGATGATGTATCAAAAATGGAGGAGACATCATTTTATCCTGCGGGAGAGAGTCTTAATTTTGCTGTAATTACGGATGATCACAAAGTGCCACGGTCAATTCGCCCCTTTTTTTTTGATTTCTCTTCAAAATTCGGGGAAAACCCTTTAAAGGTTCGAGTTGCCAAACCACTGGGTAAAAGCCCACTCATGGAACGAATAGGTAGAGTATTGGATCTCTTTTTATTTTCACTTCATAAGCATCATGTTGAGATCTCTATTGCCGAACAACAGATCATGATTGCAAAGCTTACTGACCTTTGCTGGGTAGAATACAGGCGACGCCATATATGGCTTTGTAGCCTAATTCGAAAATAGGTCCTAAGTCTCTCTTATGATCCTTCGGATCAAAATCGAGATTTAGGAGGGGGGAGAAAAAGAGAGCTCCACCGGAGCTCTCTTTTTCTCTTCCTCTCAAAC
>JAJZEO010000089.1 GCA_021847505.1 bacterium | reverse complement strand
ATCTCAACTGAAGGGCTTTTTGAAGAGTTGAAAAAAGAGTCGTCCGAGCAGAATTTGACCACTTCTTTGGCTCAGTCGTTTGTATCGACCTCTGAGTTTTACACCCTTTACACACTATTTAGACGAAAGAACGATAATGTTAAGGCATCAGAAGTTCTGAAGATGATCTTAGAGGGCCCGTGGGAGTTTTTTAATGAATTTATCCTGCTGCAAAAATCTGCGCCCAATTTGACTGAAGAGAGTATGAGGAATCTATTGACCAAATACGTCGATCATGGGGCTGCAGAAGCAAGTCTATTGTGGATAAAGCTCGATAGTGAATATGTATTGAGGGGTCTCGATGACCAATTTTTGAAAAAAGTGGTAGAACATATCCAAGTGCCTTCTCAACAGGTAATCATCTTTTTAAAGCAGCTTCTTTTGAGTGTCCGCTCTGATGAATTGCGGGAGCTTGCAGGAAGAAAGCTCTATCTTTTTGAAAATCTCCCTGTACCTGAGCCGTATAGCCACGAGCTTGCCCTCCAACAATTTGATCTTGTAGCAGCAGTTAAAGAGAAGAAAGAAGAGACTCAGCAGGTGCTCCTCCACACGGTCGCTGATGGTGAGTCATTATGGAAGATTGCAAAAAAATATCGCACCTCAATTTCTGATATCCGGGAGGCCAATCAACTGAAAACTGATAAGTTGCGCCCCGGTCAAAAGATTGAAATCCCCGTGAAAAAGCAAGCCTAAGAAAGCAAGTTTAGGGCAGATCGACCCCACCTGGATGGAAGGGGTGGCATTTGCAGATTCGCTTGATCGTCTTACCCCAGCCTTTGATGAACCCGTGTTTTTGAATCGACTCAAGGCCATACTGGGAGCAGGTTGGATAAAAGCGGCAGCAACTTCCTATGAAAGGGGAGACGACCAGTTGGTAACCCCGTATTAAAAAAAGAGAGAGCTTTTTCATGAAAGACTTGCTTTTGATTTTTCCTTTATATTAAACTACACCTTCTCGTTTTTTTGCGGAAGTGGCGGAATGGTAGACGCGCTAGCTTGAGGTGCTAGTGGGATTCTCCTGTGGGGGTTCAAGTCCCCCCTTTCGCAAGCCTTATTCAACGATAATCGTCTCTTCTTTGTACCATTTAAAATAGTCTGAAAAGGTTATGCAGGAGAGGGGTGCATAAGGAGGAGAGACATCTTGTTTGTGCCTAGTCTTAGTGAAGCCATGGTGGTGGTAAATTGCAAGCTCAAGCCAGTCTCCGATGGCGCCGTCACCTCTCCAATGGGGCATGCAGTAGGCAAAATAGAAACGTAGCATCGCCACACTTCTTTGGAGGCTCTCGAGCCCTTGCGAGGGTTCCCAGGCAAGACATTCTTGAAAGATCTTTTCCGCTTCTTCAAGGGTGTCTCCAATTAAGTGAACATCTTCATGAGTTACCAGGGTACGCGAGCACCTGATCATGCGAGTGATGGGGTCTTCTGCGTGATCTCGGTAGAGCCAAGTTAAGTGCCGTCCTAAAAGATAGCTTTTTCCCTTTACTGTAGCCCGAAGTGTGCCCAAGAAAAATAAGCTCATTCTGTAATCTTCTCGACCTGATCGGGCGCACCGTTCTGGCGATTTATATCTACTATTTAACACAACAAGTTGCATTTTGAGGGCATTGGATTTGTACTCTTCAGGGCGCTCTGTTTTGATCCTTTTTGCTTCACTAAGGCTCGTCTGTTGTGGAAAAAGAGGAGCGCGTTGGATTTGACCGAGAAAGGGGTCATTAGACTCGATAACTTGAAGTTCATAAAAAATAGTTCTTGACCCAACGGTTTCTTCAATCTTGCCTTGATGTCGGGAAAATGTCTCTAAGCCGCTTTTCCACGTGCTCAAAACTTGAGCGATTCTTCCTAAGAATCGAGCGTTTCCTTGAGGGAGATTTTCTGCCAAATAGCTGGTCGTGCTTCCGAAAAATGAATTGCCTGTTTCGAGGCTTTTAGCATCAGTGCGGGAGAGGCCAAAAAGTTCTTTAGCCGGAGTAGAGTGTTTTTCTGCAATGGCCTTTCTTCTTGCGCGAAAAACTTCTAGGAGTTGGGGAAAGGGGGCGTTACTTTTTATCAATTGAACCCCTTCAGCAACAATTCGGCGACTTTCAGTTTGAAAATCTTCTTGTTGCACTCCATAGTAAGCAGGGTCTGTTCCTACGAGATAGTTAGAGCAAATGTCTGACATGCATACTCCTGAAATTAGAAGGTTATTCAATGATAATGGTTGTATCTAAGCTTTTAAAATACTCTGTGGGTAGTATAGACGAGAGAGGGGCGTGAGCAGGGGAAGCGTCTTTTCTGTGACGTGTTCTTGTAAAACCGTGGTAGTGATAAATGGCAAGTTCTATCCAATCTCCGATAGCGCCATCACCTCTAAAGTGAGGCATACAATAGGCAAGGTAAAATCTAAGGAGTGCTATGCGCTCTTTAAGTGTTTGAAGAGGGCTTGCAGGAGTCCAGGTGATGCAATCTCTAAATAACAGTTCGATCTCTTCCAGGGTCTCGTCGATGGAAAAGATATCTTGATGAACAACCGTACATTTTGAGTACTTGAGCATTCTCTCGAAAGGATCTTCCCCTGGAGTATCATTAAGCCAGGTAATATGTTGGCCTAGGGGAACAAGCATTTTATCGATTTCGGCACTTAAGGTTCCTACAAGAATCAGAGTTGCTTTATTTTCTTCGATTTCAGGTGGGTACCAAACTCTTATCGCAGCGAGTTGGATCTTTAATGCTAAACGTGCATAGCCTTCGGGGTTCAGTTTTTTCAATTTTCGGGCTTCATTATAGGAGCAGTCGACGTCATAAGATGGACAAAGCTTGATTTGTTTAAAATCTCTTTTATCTAAGAGCCTAATTTCATAAACAAATTGTCTGCCTAAAAATATTTCTTCAACATAGGAGATCTTTGTGCGAAGAGAGATGTGGGCTCTTAGCTGTGAAAGTAGGGATAAGTTATAACTTTCAAAGGGGAAGTCTAGGGGTGTACCGCTATTGCCTAGAAATTGCTCCCCAACTTGAGGGGCCAGAGGCCCAGACCTTGCGATCCCAAATTTTTCTTTTAAAGGTGTTTCGTGCTTGTATGCTAGGGTGCTTCTTTCTGAACGCAAAAACTCTAGTATTTCCCTGAAGTGGGCTCCAGTTTTAATCATATCTACTACTATTGAGACAAGGGAGGCGCTCGTACGTTGAAAGTCGTCTTGCTTGCCCCCATAAAGAGTGGGCAAATGATTAATTATGTAATTCGAACAAAGTTGGTCCATAAACAAACATTATGGATGGTATTGTGATTGTTCGCAAGTTATTATTAAAAAAACATCTATGGCTCATTGTATAATAAATTGTTTAGCTTGATGAAATTGAAATCGAGTCTTATAGTGCCCAGGGTAATTAAACTTTTAAAAGGGAGTTGGTTGTGAGAGTGAATCTGGGAGCGCTTCTTGCGGGGATTATGGTTATCGGGTTGTCGGCCACTGAGGTGACAATCCCTTCTTTTGACATGAGAGATTTTTCTGATTTAGATAAGAAGGGTGCACTCGTTGAGGGTGTTAGAAACGCTTTGCATGAATATGGATTTTTTGCCCTAACGAACACAGGACTTGATGTGGATCTAATTCACAGAACATTTTCTACTGCGGATCAATTTTTTAAATTGCCCGTAGAGTTGAAGTCAAAAATCGATGGGAAAAGTACGAATTATCAGCGAGGGTATATTCCCATGTTTAAAGAGTCGGCAAAAGGGGTCAAGGTTGGCGACTATAAAGAAT
>JAJZEO010000064.1 GCA_021847505.1 bacterium | reverse complement strand
TAGTTCCATTGATCAAAGGAGAACTTTATGGAACTAAAAGTAATTACGGTTTATTGCATTTGTGATGACCTGATTAAGTCTAAAAATATTCAGGATCATCCTCGATCTCGCATGATTCTTGCTGAGATATTAACCACCGGTAAGGAGAATAAGTAGCCAACCGGTTTTTAAAACTTATTATATCGTTGAGAGCCTTTTATCGAAGCCTCTAGCGCAACTAGTAAAAGCCCCTTCCTTTCTTCTGGTTCAATCATATCCATATCAGGAAGAGTAATACTATTAGTACAAGTAGCAAACGCTAATTCGTCAGTCGTACCTTGTAAAATGGTGATCCTTTCTCCAGGCACCAATGTCTCGCACCCTGTTACAGCAAAAAGAAACGCTTTCGCAATCTCAATAGGTTGTTCTGCCACCCACTCCCTAATCCACCGCACTTGCATCTTTAATTCAGAAGAAGCAGAGCTTCCTAGAGTATAGATCTGCTCGGCCACCTCTTTTGGAACAACCCTACCTTTAAATTCTAATGCTATTTCGATTGGGTCTGTTTCAAGGATTGCCTCTTTTAACTCAAGGTCAATCCCCGAAAGAACTTGCTTTGCCGCTTCATAATACGGACGGATATAATCTTGATAAATCATGTCTAAGATAGCTTCTGTATCGCCCATATCTGTACCAAAAAATGCATTGGCATTCTCTCTTGTCGGATTTTGCAGCAAATCATATATCCCCTTCTTTGTCGGGGTTACATCAGAAAGAATCTTCAAGATCTTCTTTTGAATTTCAATTGACGGCCTCTCGCCAGCCCCAGTTTCACTAGCCACAATCTTCAAAATTTTAAAGAAATCGTCTGAAATCGCATCTCCAATCAAAAGTATTTGATCTTCGTTTGCCTCAAAATGATTACGCAAATAAATATCGGAAAGAAAAATGCCCCATCGTCTGTAATCATCGGCAGATCCCTCTTTACTCACGGCTTAACTGATTAACAAATTGTTTGGACAACCCTCCAGCATCAAGAGCCTTTCCCTCAGTAAAAGTAACCTTTTTGGGAAATCCTTCTGTTTCTATACGAGATAAAATACCTCGAGGATTTGCTTTAAGATCACTTGATGGAAGTCTCCAACCTTTTCTATGCCGATATTCCATCCTTATAACCTGAACTTGATACGATCTAACACCGATTACAGAATTAAGTAGGAATTCAAGCAAAGATGTCCACTTTTGACCGTAAACTTCTCTAACTATAGCTTCGTAATGTTCATCCAAAATCCTAGCGCCCGGAAATAACAGAGCTCGAACTATACCCTCATAGTTTTCATGTTGTCTTCCCCTACTGCAGACTTCAAAAACAATCAAGCCCCGAGCCTTTACAGAAATGTCCCCATCTGCCAAAATAGCTCCCACTAAATTCAAATGCTCTTTCATAGCAAGGTGTTTAACCATGGAATCCCGGGCTTCAACAGAGATATCTCCTATTTCCAACAAGACTGCCAGCAACTCCAAATTATTCATCTTCAAAGCCTTGAAAGCAGCCCTGTCTAAGGTTCCCGTTTTAACCCCTCCCCCCGACAATAAATGCTTAACCAGTTCTATATCTCCCGTTAAAGCAGCATATTCAAAAGCTTCTTCTCGATTTTCTTGGGGGTACTCCCCGGTTGTCGATAAAATTTTCAACATCTCGAAATGACCCCTTGCGGTAGCACGATCAATCGCCCTTCCTCGAAACTCAGCAGGAATATTCCCCCGGGTCGATAAAACTTGCACTACCTCTACGTGACGAGCGAAAAGAGCCTGCATCATGGCTAATCCCTGCTCTTCCGCGGGAATCACCCCCCCCAAAAGAGGTTATTAACCTCTCTACGGCCTCTATATCACCCGCATAGGCGGCTGTTTTAAGCTCACTCCCCAGAGCCAAAGGTTCCTGGGTTGAATCATAAGGTCCACTAAAACCAATAGTAATGTCCATAAACAACCAATAATAAAATAATTATGTTAATTATAACATAATTTTTAAAATTAGGTCTGAGATGGATTGCCCTCAATTATAAACGATCTGAGGGCTTATTTATGAAAAAAGAGGGGGGGGGTATATACCCCCGATTGACTTTTCAATGAGGCCAAGTATATGATTAGGCTAATGAGGTTTCAAAGGCAACATCACCCAAAGATCACATCGACACATAAGTGGGCACTTGAGCAGAGCTTCCCATCACCCCAAATGATCACGGCTGACCTCCAAACCGATTCAGTTGGCAGGCGCCCGGGTACCCGCTGGCTCTCGCCTCCACAAACAGCCCTACTCGCCACATTTGCCCTCCCCCATTATTTGACGCCTCATCCGGAAAACCTGGCCCAAATCCTAGCCTCTTCACTCATGAGTGTGGCCCAAACCTTTTCCATCTTTCCCCTCTTCAAGTGGCCCAATGATCTTCTCCTCTCATCAAAAAAATTGGCGGGCACAATGGCAGATATTGAAAAGGAGATCACCGTCATCAGCTGTGGGATGAATATCAATACCTCGAAAGAAGACCTTGCAAAAGTTGACATCCCTGCCACTTCTTTAGCGGCTGAAACGGGTCGTCACTTCGACATCGAAGCGATCGCTGATCTCTTGAATCGGCAATTTAGTCACGACCTTTCCCTCTTTGAGCAAAAGGGATTCGCGCCATTTTGCGCCCCCATCAACAAGTATCTAGCTTACCGGGATCAACTCGTGACTTTAGAAGGGCCAAAAAGGCTTTCAGGGATTGTTAAAGAGGTCCACTCGGATGGCCGCCTGATCTTTGAAGTAGGGGACAAGCGCCACCTGATCGCGAGCGGCTCGCTCCACTCCAACTACTAAATAGCCTTCTCTTTTTAATTTTTTTCAGATTCTTACAGTTGAGGGATGACGGTGATCCCGGGATGGACTTTCTTACGGAGGATCTGTTGGATGGCGGTGAGGGTCGAACCTGTTGCGGCATAGCACGAGGTACATGAGCCTGAGTATTGGATGACCACCTCGACGTCGCCCCTCAGGTCGATGATCTTGACCCCCCCTTCATCGAGCTCAATGTAGGGTTGAATGTCGTTTTCAATCACAGTACGAATGATGGCCAGCCTCTCCTCCTTCGTCAGAGGGGCCCAATCGGGATATTCTCCTTCTTCGAGTTCGTCAAGCCTTACAGGGGTTACCACGTATCCCTCGGGCAGACGAATATCTCCACACTCTTCCAGCGCTTTGTCCAAAATTTCTAAAGCGAAATTGATCTGGGGATAGGCCTCTAAGGGGAAGGCTGATTTTTTTGCTGTCGTTTGTACCTGTTTGTCGATCAGCTCAGCAGAAATACGCTTTGCTTGGTCGTAATTCTTTCTGAGCACCACTTCACAGAGTACCTCTAATGCACCGATGAGAGCGCTTGGTCCGAATGCTTGGTACTTAGCGTCGATAATTTCGCCATCATCTTCGCTCACGAGTAAAAAGAGCTTGCACTGGTGACCCTCATTGCGATCGCTGCCCACTGCAGTTACGAGCCTCATTCCTTCGCGCGATTGGTCGATTACACCTGATGAGCATTGTGCCAAGATTCTCGTCTTGAGTTTGGGACTGTAATGAACCCAGGGGAACAATCTCACATGTGTCATACTAGCACCCCTCTTGCGATCTTTAGCTTTTCAGCAATCTTGACGATTCTTTCTAGCGCTTCGTCGATTTCATCTTCGCTCGTTTGAGCAGAAAGAGCGATGCTAATTGCACTTTTGGCAAGCTCCTCGTTCACACCCCCGGCGATAAGTAGATGGTCTAACTTTTGTCTTTGCCCCCCTCCAAATGTGGCATAGACCCCTTCGTTCATCAAATGGAAGAGGAGAAGCTCGGCATGGATTTTTTCAATGGCAAAACAAGAGACGTTGGGAACTCGGTTAGCCCCTCGTCCAAAAAAGTGAACCCCTTCAACCCTTTTCTCAAGTTGATTCTCGAACTTTGCGCGCAAATGAGCGGTTTCCATGCTCATCGAATCGATCAGGTCGAGCACTTCACAAGCAGCTTCTCCCATCGCAATTAATCCTGCGGGATGGGCCCCTTCAAAGATCGCCATCCTTGCCCCAAGTGGGTAGGAGATAACGGGGGGTTTGACACCCTTTTTCACAAAAAGTCCCGCAGTGCCCTTGGGAGCATGAAAAAGTTCTCCAGAAAAGGAGAGGTAATCGATCGGCAAGTCTCGGAATCGGAAGAAGAGTTTTGCGAAAATTTCAGAAGCTTGCACGTAAGTGGCTATCCCCTGCTCCTTACAATATTCAGTAATTTCCCAAATGGGGCGTATTGTCCCTACCAGGCCATCAGCCCATGATAGAGCGATGAGCGCGGTGCGGGGGGTAATTTGCTTTTTGACTGCTTCCAGGGTGATTTGACCATCTTGATCGACATCGATAAGGGAAAATGTACAACCAATCTCTTTGAGTCGGTCCATTGTCCTCAGTATCGAGGCCTTTTCCGTTTTAGGAGCAATTAGGTGATTTTTTCCCGTTTGGTACATCTCGTCAATCAAAAGGCTGAAAAAAATCTCTGCACTAAGTTGAGATTCGCTTTGTCCAAAGAAAAAGCGGTCAGAGGGATCGGCCCCTACTAATTCATAGAGGTATTCAATGCTCGTTTCAAGTGCCTGTGTCAATGGACCTGGCATCTGATAGGAGGCTGAGATATCATATAATGACTCCTTGCGACCCCGCTCAAATGCTTCATTCACGCGCGACGTTGGGGGGGCGAGGGTAAAATTATCCAGATAAATTAGACTTCGAGTTTCTGCCACATGCCCTCTTCATATTCATAAGTGATAGGCAATCCGGTCGGCACTTCGAGAGAAACAATCTCTTCATCGGAAATGTCATCAATCTGTTTAAGAATTCCCCTGATGCTATTCCCATGCGCTGAAATTAAAATGTTCTTCCCTTCAATGAGCATCGGCATGATTTCATCATTAAAGCAGGGGATCATTCGTTTGATCGTATCTTGCAAACTCTCGCCTCCTGGAGGCCTTGTTGCATATGAACGGCGATAGGCACAAAATTTCTCTTCACCAAGCTCTTGCTTTACTTGGTCCTTGTTCTTCCCCTGGAAATCGCCATAGTACCGCTCATTGAGCGCCTCTCTTGCGTAAACAGGAATCACACGGGGCCCACCCTCTTCAATCTCAGGGATCTTGTACCAATCTTCTTCGTGAATGACCACAGGACAACAAACTCTTTGGCTTTTCGATAAAGCAAGGATGGCTGTCATGCTTGCTCGCGAAAGATGCGAAGTAAATACGACGTCAAATTCGATCTCTTTAATTTTCTCACCCGCGCTAAAAGCCTCTTCAATCCCTTCAGGACAAAGGGGGACATCGACCCACCCTGTAAAAATATTTAGTTGATTCCAGAGTGAGAGACCGTGACGAAGTAAAACGATTTTTCCCAAGTTCTTTCCTTTAAAGTTGTGACTATGTATACTACCATACACTAGAATTATGACCCAAAAAAGATTAAACAAAATCCTCGCCGAAGCCGGTGTCGCCTCAAGAAGAGGCGCTGACAAGCTCATTGAAGAGGGGGTTGTCAAAGTCAACGGAAAAGTTGTCACCGAGATGGGCCTTCAATGTGATCCTAATGTCGATGCCATCCTCGTCTACAACCGGAAGATCAAAGGGCCAGAAAAAAAGCTAACGGTGGTCGTCAACAAACCCAAAGGGTACGTTTGTTCAAATAAACGCTTGAATAACGAAAAACTTGCCATCGACCTTGTTGCCGATTGTCAAAGAAGAATGTATACAGTAGGAAGATTGGACCGAGATACGACGGGCCTACTGATCATCACCAACGACGGCGATCTGGCAAAGAAAGTGAGCCATCCTTCTTCTAATCTTGTGAAAAAATACCTCGTTAAAGTCCTCGCCGACATCAGTGATGAGCATCTCAAGATCATTTCAAAAGGGACGTTGATCGAAGGAAAATGGATTAAACCCGCATCGGTAAAAAAACTCAGACGCGGGACCATCACAGTGGGTGTCAAAGAAGGCAAAAAACATGAGGTGCGTCTCATGGTCCAAGCAGCTGGCCTCGAAATCATCTCCCTTTCACGAATTGCCATCGGCAATCTCCACTTAGGAACCCTTCCCTTAGGCGCTTCCCGTCCCCTTACTGAAAAGGACCTTGCATCAATTTTTGGCTAGCAATAATTAATTCATTTTGGGATGATACTCTTCATGAATTACTTTGCAAAATTGCTTCTGGTTAAGACCCCTTTCGATCTTTTGCAGCTGCATATGGAAAAGGTTGTAGCCTGCTTAGCAAAGCTTTCAGAGATCTTTACTGAGTTCCTCGAAGGGGGCGATGATGCCCATCTTGAGAAGATCAATCAACTCGCCATAGAAGTTTCCGAATATGAACACGAAGCCGATTTAGTCAAAAATGACATCCGAAAATCGCTCACCAAAAGCTTTTTGTTCCCGATTGATCGAAATAACTTCCTGGAAATTTTGACTCTCCAGGACAACATCGCCGATATCGCTGAGGAAATTGCTAATTTTCTCATGATTAAACCCCTCACTATCCCTACTGAAGTCAAAGAGCTTCTCCGGGCCTACATCGATAAAAACATGGATGCAGCTTCGGTGATTAAAGGAATTGTTTTGTCATTTGATCAGCTCCTCGAAGCCTCATTTGGAGGGCCTATCGCCGTCAAAGTGAAGGAAAAGGTCGATTTACTTGCTTTCAAAGAGCACGAATCAAATTTACTCCGAAGAAAAACAATTAAGACTCTCTTTAGAATGGGAGATCAATTTGATCCACCTTCCTTCATGCTATTGACTCGTCTGATCGAGGATATAGGCCATATCGCACATTACGCAGAAAAAGTCGCTTTGCGAATTGAGATGGTGCTGGACGTAAAGACTTGATGGAACAATTGACCATTATACTCGTCCTCTTGATTGGCTTCTATATGTTGTGGAACATAGGGGCTAATGATGTGGCTAATGCGATCGGAACCTCGGTCGGTTCTGGAGCCATCACCCTTAAGCGGGCGATTCTCATCGCTGCCGTCCTCGAATTTTCTGGTGCATTTCTTCTGGGAGGCAATGTCTCCGAGACAATTCAACATGGAATCGTCGATCCCTCCATGTTTCAGCATGATACCCGGCTCTTTATCCTGGGAATGATCTCCGCCCTTTTGTCCACTGCATTGTGGCTTCAGCTTGCCACCTATTTTCGATGGCCGGTCTCCACAACACACTCCATCGTCGGCGCATTACTTGGTTTTGGAACAATTGCATTAGGTGCGCAAGCTATTAAATGGCCTATCGTAGGAACAATCGCTCTATCTTGGCTGATCTCCCCCACGATTTCAGCAATCATGGCCTTTTGCATCTTTGGAATGATCCAAAAAAGGATCTTGTTTGCCTTCAATCCCGTCAAAGAAACAAAAAAAATTGCCCCCTTCTTGGTCTTTACAATTCTTTTTATCTTTATTCAAACCACTTTTTGGGGCGGCAATGAAAATCTAAAAATCCACCTCCCCTTCTATCTTGTGTTTTCCCTCGCACTCACTGCAGGAGGTCTAGGTGCCCTCATCTGCTTTCTTGCTACCAGACGGATACTCCCCTCGATTCAGATGACAAAATCGATAGGTGCTAAGCAAGAACACCAATTATTTTGTCTTTCAAAAGCGCAAAAACACTTAAAGCGAGCCAAATTAGCTGCTACAAGCCCATTAAGCACTGAACTCGATCAACTTTCCCATTCGGTTTGCTCCATGATTGACAAAATCAAGAGTCAAACGGTATTGGATGATAAAATTTCTGATGAGTATTCTGCTGTTGAGAAAATTTTTGGCTATCTGCAACTCATCAGCGCCTGTATGGTTGCCTTTGGACATGGGGCTAATGACGTCGCTAATGCTGTGGGGCCGGTCTCTGCAGTCATAGAAATATTGCGCTCACCTATGAATCTTATGAATCCTACACAAATCCCCCCATGGCTTCTCATGTTCGGCGGAGCCGGTATCGTTGTGGGCCTTGCCACCTATGGATGGCGCGTAATCGATACAATTGGTCACAAGATTACTCAATTGACACCCACCCGTGGCTTTTCTGCAGAATTTGCTGCATCGATCACAATTTTGATCGCATCAAAAATCGGAATGCCGATCTCAACCACCCACTCGATCGTCGGAGCCGTTCTCGGCGTCGGCCTTGCAAGGGGAATCTCAGCCCTAAACTTTCCTCTAATCAAGGGAATCCTGATGTCTTGGATCATCACTATCCCCTGCTCGGCTCTCCTCGCAATGATCTTTTTCTTCTGTTTTAAGCTCATTTTTGTGTAACATTGGACACATGAAAAAAATCATCTGTCTTTTTCTCATTCTCGTTTCTGCCTCTTGTGGAAAATCCTCCCCACGAATGTTTCATAAAAGCTATCGTGTCGGCGTTGACCCCTCATTTTTTCCCACAGAACTCGGACAACAGCAAGTTAACGTTTACGCATTTATCAGCGATCTGATTCGCGCGATTGAAACCCATGAAGGGGTACAAATAGAGATCGTCCCTCTCAGCTGGGATAATCTGATTGATGAAATGACCCTTGGCAAAGTGAATGGTGTGATTTCTTCTGCCCCACCTAATCTCATCAATATGAGTAAATACACCTTTTCCGATCCTATTCTTTGCACCGGCCCCGTTCTCGTCGTCCCCAAAACCTCCTCAGTATGCGATCTATCACAACTGGGGGGAAAAGTCGTCGCTACCCGTTACGGAAGCGATGAAATTGAAATCATTGCCAATTATCCTAATACACAGTTTATTTTCTACGACCGGGTTGCCTCTGCTCTCGAACTGGTTTCTCTCGGCAACATTCAAGCCACCCTCATCCCTATCATCCTGGCAAACAGATATGTGGAAGATCTCTTTCACAATAGTTTGAAAATTGTCTCAGAACCTTTGACCAACGAAGGTCTCCGCCTTTTAATCCCCTTAAAAGGCGATCAAAATCTCCCCGCAGTCTTTAATCGGGGAACAGCTCACCTTTACAAAAATGGCGAATACCAAAAAATCCTGGCAAAGTGGGCTCTTTCTCAACACAAAGAATAGAGCTTAAATATTACATGCAACCACAGACTTCGCCCCCCTCGGGGAAAGAGGCACACTGGCATGTTTGACCATTTGGGCAACAATCTAATCCGCATACTTGATCATTAGGGCAACATTTTCCAAAAAGACACATTTCGCCAGGATCACAACAAACGTTGGGATGGAATAATGGCCCGCACGCATTGTCCATAGTACAACAGCTATTGTTAATACACAAAGAGCCAGCAGGACAACATGTGCCATTACAATTAATACCATCACAACAACCACTATCGAGACAGATTTGCCCTGCGGGACAAAATCCTGCGGGGGCTTTAGGGAAGCATACAGCATTGCTAGGACTGCAAATAGCATCTCCACAGCACGTTTCATCCTGCTTACAACATGCTTCCCCACAACACGTAGTGCCTGCATCACAGTACCCACGCGTGCTTTGACAGCAAGGCGCATCCTTAGGAGCACACGTAAAGAAATTACAGCAATGTTCGTCTGAAGTACAGGTGCTGCTTCCACAAATGTCATTATCTCCAAGGCGCTTTCGGGCTATCCAATTCTTGATCCTTGCTAGCAATTTTTTCAGAAAAAAGAACATCCGTTTTAGCAATCGTATAAAAAAATTCTCTGAACCTTTTCCAGGACTCATCGCGCAACCTTGATTTTTATAAATTAATTATTGTTATAAACTAATCTTGAAATCGTTGTACGACAATCCCCTTATAACTGCTTTTATCTGATAATCAGCAGGGTAAGAAAAGCTCATCGCATGGGGGGGATTATGCGATGTAGCAACGATCGGCTTCGAGGAACTCTCGCTTAACCCGTTTGAGCTCTTCGGCATCGATAGGACAAGGCTGGAGCTGCCAAATGTCTCGGGCGTAATTTTTAATCGATTCATCAGAGGAAAATCGGCCCATCGAGGCCATATTGTACAATGAAAAATCAGCCCATTCATAAGGCTTTAAGTAGAGCTCCTCCACTTTCATTTGCGTATCGTAGTAGGAACGTAGGTCTTTGAGAACAAAATACCTATCACGGTCATAGCCGATCATTAAACTATTATAGATTGCTTTCAAGACGTCGGCCTCTACATCGTTGTCGGCAAGAGATCCATTGATCAGCATCTCAAGGGCACCCTTCACCTCTGAGTCTTGATTGACCACATCCTCGGGATTGTAACTCTTTTCCCGGCTCATTTTCATCGCTTCTTGTGAAGAAATTCCAAATAAAAACTGCCAATACTTATCCGTAACAGCCTCACGCATTTCGACGTTGGCCCCATCGTCTGTACCAATGGTTAGAGCCCCATTCATCGAAAATTTCATGCAACTAGTCCCTGATGCCTCTTGTCCTGCTGTCGAAATTTGGTTAGAGAGATCAGCGGCCGGCACAATCAACTCTGCTTTTGAGACATTGTAATTCTCAATGAAAACCACTTTAAGCTTATCCCCTATTTTGGGGTCATGATTTACCTTGCGACCCAAAATATAAAAAAGCCTAATGATATTTTTTGCCATATCGTAGCCGGGTGCTGCCTTCCCTCCAATGATAACGGTGCGCTTAATCTTATGCGAATCGGGGTTTCTATCAATGTCTCGCATCAACATGATCGTGTGTAGAGCTTTCATTAGCTGTCGTTTATATTCGTGGATACGCTTGACCAAAACATCGTACATCGCATCGCAAGAGAGGAAAAATTCTTTGCTGAGGTCAATGGCTTCATGATATCTAGCCTTCTTCTCCCCAACAAGCATTTCCAAGAGTCGTTTCTTATTATCCAACTTGATTTTGAGAAATCTCTCCTGAACCTCGCGATTTGCTGCAAAGTCGTGGAGCTTTTCGATCTTGGAAAAATCAGTAATCCAGGCATCTCCTATCAAATCTTTTAACATTTGAGAAAGCTCGGGATTACACATATTCAACCATCTTCTTTGTGTCACCCCGTTAGTCACGCTAATAAAGCGATCTGGAAACATTTCATGAAATTCAGGAAATATTGATGCCTTAAGAATTTCAGTATGAAGACGAGCCACACCATTAGTTCGGTGTGTACCGACAATGGCTAAGTGAGCCATATGAACTCTACCATCCTGAATAATGGACATTTTCCTTACCCAGTCTTCATCATTCGGATGCTTAGCTCTTACCTGATTGCAAAACTCCTGATTGATTTTCTCAATGATGTGGTATTGTCGAGGGAGAAAATCTTTAATCATATGGACATCCCACGCTTCAAGAGATTCCCTGAGCACTGTGTGGTTGGTGTAAGAACAAACCGTTTTGGTAATCTCCCACGCCACGTCCCATTTTAGCTCATGCTCGTGAGTCAAAAGACGCATCAATTCAGCAATCACAAGGGCTGGGTGAGTATCATTGATCTGTATGCGCACAAGATTGGCAAACTCATCAAAATTGTCAAACATGAGATGGTACTGCCTGATGATGTCCTTTAGTGAAGAGGTAACAAGGAGATATTCCTGCTTAATCCTCATCGTCAAACCAAGAGAATTTTTATCATTGGGGTAGAGGACATCGGTCACCGCAGTGTTTTTTGTCGCATCGCTCAAATCGCCTGCATTAAATTGGGCCAAGAGAAAGTTTTTAGGCGAATCTTTCGTCGACCAAAGACGAATCGTCAACGCACAAAACTGATTTTTTTCCCCATACCCGACAACGGGCACATCGTAAGCCAGAGAACGAACCTCCTCAAAATCAATTAGAACGTGAACATCTTCATTGTGTTTGTTCTTCTTGGCAATTACATGCCCCCCAAAATGGGCAAATTGTGAAAACTCATCCTGCCTTCTTTCCCAAGGATATTCAGAGATCAGCCATATATCGGGCCTTTCAACCTGAGCCCCATACCAAAGCTCTTGCTGGAAAATTCCATACTGATATCTCAACCCATAACCCATTGCAGGAAAACAATGCGTTGCTAAAGAATCCAAAAAGCAAGCCGCTAAACGCCCCAAGCCCCCATTGCCCAGACCTGGCTCTTGCTCAACTTTTAAAATACCCTTCAAATCCCTGTTCATGAACTTGATGACCCGCTGCACCAACTCCCACGAAGAAATATTGGTCATGTTATTGACCATCATACGACCAGGCAGCCATTCTAGAGAGAGATAGTAAACTTTTTTCGCCTTTTTCATCCGATGGGTATGCGAAGTTGCTGTCCAGTTAAGCATTATATCTTCACGTAAAACCCAGGCAAGACAACGATAAAATTCTTCATCAGAAGCTTCTTTAGACGTCTTCCCCAATATCGTAATCAGGTAATGCTTAACCTGTTGAGCAACACGCTTGACCGCACTATCCCAATCCACCTCTTCCAAAGACACCTCCAATTAAATTGATTGATAGCAGATTACTTAATAAAGAGTAAAAAAAATCTTGAGAATCAGAATCACAATCGAGTATATACCAAAACAAACGGGAGAAATCGATGGGCCGTACCCCATTACCCCACCACAAAACGCTCGATCAAATTCAATTGAATGCCCTTCCTATTGCGCATGAGCTCCCTGTTGTCCAGTCACTTGTAAAATGGGTCCAAAAAACTATTCAAGGAAGCGAACCCGATCGCCCTAGAGGATGGATGCTTCTGACTCGGGAATCCATGTCTTATTCTGAACAACTTGAGAAAATTATTCGGCTCAATGAATCGGTAGTGGAACAAAAACGATGTGTGAGAGAGCTCTTCGTGAACGTAGGAAATTTTGCGAGAAAACATAAAAAGATCGAAAAAGCGATCTTTGCCCTCAACGCTGCCATTCGAGAGATCCCCCCCATCGAGCCTGAAATTCACCTACTTAAGACAAAGACCTCACTCTTTGACGAACCTGAAGTCCTAAGTTCTTTAGTTGACTACACAGAAAAAACCGGGATCATGTTAAAACGGGTGAACGAGCTCAAACAAATCACCCTCAACGAGCTTCTCAATGCCCTCTCGCCCGGTAACCAGCGCCTTACCTAAGAGACCTATAGATAAGCATCGATAAGACTACGAAGACGCAAGATCATCTTCTCAATCCTATCTTTATCCGAAGGCCTGACTAAACCGATGCGCCTATCGAGAAGGTCCAGTAACTCCTCCATCTCCATCAAGGTACGCGCACCGAGCTCCTGCCTACCCCGCTTGTCCCCTTCCGCAATGGGCAGCTTCTCGGCGATGATCTCGATCACCTCCTTTTGCTTCTCCCCTCTATAATCACGAATAATATCGCACTTCACTCCAAAATCACCCTGACGCGAAGCTAAAATGTAGCTTGCCTTTTGAGGCATCGCCTTGAAGTTTTTTCTAAGCTCCTCATCAGGAAGAACCTGATACATCTCGTAAAAGGAAAGGGCATTGTAGGCAGTCTTTAATGTATTAAATGTATGTTTTAGCCACTTTGTGAACGCACCCTTTTCATCGGAATACTTTCTTAAGATTGCGCGCACCTTAGCCACTCGCTCACCGATCAGAAGCACCGCCTGCTTTTGAATCGACTTGACTTCAGTGGTGATCTGAACTAGATTTCTGAAATCATCCCGCACACTTTCTTCATCGTACTGGCCCGCCATATGCTCGGAAAAGATCAGCTGCATATTTCTGACCTCATCCTCGGTCATCTTTTGTGCGTCAAATAAAGCACGAAACGAATTGTGAAGATTGAGCTCTTGCTTTTTCGCCTCGCTCTCTTCCCCCTCTTTGGGCTTTGACCTCAGCGCAAGAAACTTTTGCGCAAGCCGATTCATCTCCGACATATACTCCTTCCATTTGAAAGTTGGGAGTACCCCCCCCTTAAATTCTAACGCAAGGCCATTTGCTTAGCCTCGACCCTCGCAAGAAACTCCCTCGCCAAACATTCATAATCATAGGCGGCTCGCGACTCTGGATAAGCCTCAGTAACCGGCTTTCCTTCTAAAACTGCACGCGATACGGCAATATCCCGCCTAATTTTTGCTTCAAATAGCTTATCAGGAAACGCTGATTCGATCGCTTCAATGTAAGCGTGATTTGTAGCCCCCCGAGCATCCCAAAATGACAACACCACACCCAACATCTCAATCTGATGATGTTCTTGTATTCTCTCGTGATATTCCTTCAATCGGTTCAATGCCAAGATTGAATACGGCTCTGGTACGGCACAGATAATCGAATAGTGAGCGGCAAAGAAAGCGCTTTGTGTCAACCACCCAAGACTTGGCGGCGTATCGATGAAACAATAATCGTAATCTAGGCCATCAATGGCTCGTCTCAATCTCTCATGACCATACAAATCATTTACGATCGGCGCCGTAGCTTCAACTCCATCGAGATAGACGTTAGCGGGAACGATATCCAAATTCTCAATCATCGACTTGGCTATGACATCTCTTATCTTTTTCTCCCCATGCAAAACAGGGACCATAGTGTCTACAGTATCAGAGCTAAGCCCCCCACCCGTGGTGAGATTAGCCTGCGCATCGAAGTCAATCAGAAGCACACGCTTCCCATGATTCTTAGCAAGAAGCGCTCCCAAATGTAGCACTGTCGATGTTTTTGCTGTACCACCTTTAAAACTACAACAGGCGATTGTCTTCAAGATCCCCTCCCTGAAAGAGTCAAGTAAATCCCCTCCAGAGTAGCAAAATTCAAAATTATCGTCATTTGATTTAGATGTACTATTTCTTGTAAGCAATAAATAACATGAATGAGTCCCGATTGGGACCAGATGCTTGATACTTTCTTTCGACTTCAATGTCAGAAAAGCCCGCTTCTTTTAACATCGAAATGAACTCCCCTTTTGAATACCACCGCACATAAAAAGCGCGTTGCTTCACCTCGAGGATTTCTTTTTTCAACCAAATCTCATCGCGCACTTTAATGGAAATTAGCTGCTCAACAGGATCGTGTTTCACTTCTTCTCTGAAAATTTGGCGCATATCTTTTGCAGCCAGCTTCTGATCGCTCACTATGGCCCACCCTCCCTTAGAAGCACTCACTTCATCCCAAGGTAAAAAGAGAGCAATGATCAATTTCCCGCCCTCATCGAGGTAGTGAAAACACTTCTTGAGGGCCTCCTCAGCATCGGACCGCTCGCTAACTAATTGAAAGGAGCCCAAGGGGCAATAGATCAAGGCATAGGTTTTCTTTAACGTCAATTCATGGAGCTTTTGACAATAGAGTTCCCCAGGTTCGATCTCCCCCTTCTTCGCTTTCGTCCTAAGTAGGGTAAGCATTTCAGGGGACGCCTCGACACCTTCGACGTCGAGTCCTTCCTTGAGATAGGGCAGTAGAAGCCTTCCTGAGCCGCAGGCGAGCTCCAGGGCATGCCCCTGGCACTTTTCGATCTCTTCCCGATAAAAGTAGAGCTCGGCCTTATCGACATGAGGGTG
>JAJZEO010000006.1 GCA_021847505.1 bacterium | reverse complement strand
CAATGTGGGAAGTATTCTCCGAACCAACGAAGCCTTTCGCATTGGAGAGGTCTACTTTGGAGGATATACGCCATATGGGCCGAAAATGAACAAAACCAGCATGGGGGCTGAAAAATTTGTCACTTGACATCCTAACGCCACTCTTGATGATTTAAAAAAACGCCCCCTGATCGCTCTTGAAACCGTCGAAGGGGCTATCAACTTCAATGATTATCTCTTTCCTCCTACATTTTCGTTGCTCTTAGGCAACGAAGAACTAGGCCTTTCAACAGAAAGTCTTAAGATGGCTGATGTAGTCCTGCAAATCCCGTTAGTAGGAAGCAAAAATTCCCTCAACGTGGCCTCTGCTTTCTCCATCATTGCCGCTAAGATTTCCGCTTCTCTACACACTTAATTACAAGCAGATAGAATAGTTCTTTACATTTTTTCCTTTCTCTTTAGTTTTGGGATTATACACAAGGAAAAATCTTATGGATCAAATCAATCAGGCGTTAAAGGAAAAGATCGATCTCTTTCTCAAAGAGAGTCTTAAAACTATTAAAAAGGCAAAGGCCAATCATTCACCCCTTAGCCAAAATGAAATTGAGAAGATCTCTCAAAGGATCTGCGAGTTACACGATTGCGCCAAAGAACTATTGTCTACTAGGCCTGCCGAATCTACTTACTATAATGCCAAAATTATCAAAGACCTTGTCGAAGAGAAGTTCGGACAAAATCAAACTTCTTTATTGGAAGCCGCAGATGCTATGAAGACCCAATCAAAACAGGAACCTCTTAAGGCAATCATCACGGTTCTTGCGCGCGATGACGCGGCCAGAGAAGTCTTTTTTGAGGACTTAAAGGATATTTCAGACGAGCTTGCCGCTTAATTTATGCCTTTGATTTCGAAGGAAATTCTCACATTCCAAGCATCAAGCTTGTTTGCCACTATTGTAAACCCTCGTATCGTCTCTCGATGTTTAGAAATGTACTTGTCTACTATCTGAAGAATTGTCAAAGCCCTTGAGGATGACACAACAAGAATTTCTACACCATTGCCATCGTCTGATTGCTTTACATGTTTTATATGGATGTCTCTAATGCTTCGAAATTCTTGGATCATCGTGCCCGCAATAGCATAAATCGGCTCAAGTAGGGTGTGGTCTAATTCGAAAGAGGACAAAATCGCATCTAATTCGCTTAAATGGGGCAAAGCATCGACCCGCCGCGCCAACAAGCGAACCTCGCTAAATTGCATTAATCCGGGTGGAGCACTGTGAACCACGGCTCTCTCCTCTTCTATTGTTGGAAGTGGCTGAAGCGTAGGCTGTGATTTGGCTGAGGATAGTGTTGAGGAAGATCGACGGGAAAAGGGCTTTTCGCCAAAAACTGGCAATCCCCCTAGGTCGGAAGGATTAGGTACGCTTTGTCCAATAGGTCCAGATTGGACAGATCGACCTTGAAGCAATTTCGGCTTTGACGAAGTCCAGCTTTGTGCGGAGGCTCCTGCCCCTTCTAAACCTCGAAGATTTTCCATAATTGCCTTAATATTAAAAGGGCATTTTAATTATAAATAGATTAAAAAATAAATAGAAATTATTATTTTAAGTCAGCAATGCGGTCCCTCTTCGCTCAAAAGGGAATCTTTTGAGGTCATCGGCCGCATAGGTGTGGAGAAAAATGGTCCTAGCCTCTTCTTCAAAGGGCTCTAGATCGATATACCTGGCTGAAAAATGAGTCAAAATCAGGGTTTGCACCCCCGCTGACCTGGCTATTTCAGCTGCCTCTTTAGCTGTAAGGTGCTTATGCTTAATCGCTAGATCCTTTTCCGATTCAAGGTAGGTGCTTTCGCAGAGAAACAAGGAGGCTTCACGGGCAAGTTTGAGTGCAGCCTTGCATGGCCTTGTATCGAGAACAATAGCGAATGAATCCCCCTTTTGGACATAGCTCACTTCCTCAACAGCTACCCGTCTAGAATCAGAGAGCTGTACACTCCCCTCTTCGATTAGGGTCTTCATAGCTAATCCTTTAATCCCTAGTTTTTTGAGCGCCCCTTTATCATATCTGATTAGATCGGGCTCTGTTATCCGGTAACCTAGGTTTGGGACTCCATGATCTAGAAAAGCCGCTTCAATGGTAAAAGCCTCATCCTTATAGACAACCCCCTCGGAATCAATGGGGTGTTCGATCACTTTAATATTCTCACGATAAATGGTCCCATAGCGGAGCCGGTCAAAGTAAACCTTACCAGAAGCGGGATAATAACAATGAATGGGGTGGGTTACCTTGTCTAGATTAAGCCGCATGAGCATGGATCCCAAGCCTATCGAATGGTCCCCATGAAAGTGAGAAATGAAGATTCGGTTGACTGTGGTCGGGGCAATTTCTGCATGGATAAATTGCCTTTGAGTCCCCTCTCCGGGATCGAAAAGTAGTCCTTCATTGTTCCAACGCAGGAGGTAGGCGCCATGATTTCGCCGGCGTGTCGGTTGTTGCGAGGAACACCCGAGAATAGTCAAGTCTCTAACTGTCATAATGTTCTTTGAAAAAGCTTCGTTGCTCCAAACCCTAATCCTAACATAACCCCAGCCACATGCGCAGTATTAGCAAAATTTAAAGGGAGGATAGAAGTATTGTGGACTAACTGGATGTAAAAAGCAACGATTTGAAGACCAAAGAGACCAAAAATAAAACATGCAAGGAAAATGAGGGTCCCTCGATCGATGAAGTAGATTTCCCAAGGGGCTATTTTTTTTCGGATCCAGATATACCCTGCTTGGGCCGCTAGAACCCCTGATATTCCCATGAAGAAAGGGCCCGTCATCAGGTATTGGAGGGTATTAGTGATCGCTGCTGTCACTAAAATAAATGCCACATAGCGAGTGGCTCCCATATTCGCTTCGCAACTCCGGCCGAGCACCCACAACCAAAGCATATTAAATAGAAAGTGTAAGAGGCCCGCGTGAAGAAGAATCGGAGAAAACAGACGCCATACTTCCCCATGACGGATCGAATAAAAGAGAGGGGCCTGAAAAAACATCTCGCGATGGTCATAATGAAGGATGACATTGTAAAATCCTACCCAAATGGGGGTCGCATCAATTTGTTGTTTGAGTTCGTTCTCACGACTAGTCTTTTCGGGAGGCGGGTCCGGTAAAGGCTTTAGCTTTTCAGGATCAGGTTCATGTACGTCATCATCTTCTTCCTCTGCGATTTTCTGAAATAACGTTTGTTTGCTTTCAGGAATGAAAAATCCACTCTCTTGAATCGCGTCCTGGTCTGCATCCTCATCTCCTTCAGGGGAATCAGACTGCTCATCTTGATCATCGTCGACCTCCTGGTCATCATCAGGAGGAGGGGTCCCATCCGAATCAGCTTGTGAAGGGTTCGCATTCGCTACTTTTTGCTCTTGTTGCGGGCTTACATCCTCTTCGTCTTGTTCCTCTTCTGTATTGTCCGGAGTTTGTGATTGCCCCGCATCTTCACTTAGATCTTCATGATTTTGCTGAGTGTCATCTCCGTTGGGATCAACTAGTTCTTGCTTCGGTGGAGGGGGAGGCGGCGCGTTTGATATTTTTTTCTCTGAGGATTCAATTTCGACTAATTCATCGATCGCTTGGAGGGTAGGAGGACAGTCGTAAATGAGAGCCTTTGCGATCGGCGTTAAAACAGGGTAAGGAGATTCGATCTTCCCTGTTTCAACGAGCTTGACCGTTTGCATCATCGTAAACAAAAATACGATGGAGCAAATCAGAAGCGTTAATCGGGTGACAACACCGTAAAATTGCCTTTTTCTTCTTTGGCGAATAGAGGCGGGAATCGATTCCGATAATAAATCCTCCTCGCCCTCTCCTTCCTCAGGCGGTGGTTCTTCT
>JAJZEO010000022.1 GCA_021847505.1 bacterium | reverse complement strand
TCTACATATCGTATGGAGTGGGAAGGCAAATATAGAAAAGCTTCAGTGCAGAGATGTCAAGCTATTGGCCCAGATGGAAAGCCTTATAACTCCCCCCGACCTCTACATCTGGAAAGAGGAAAGAGGGGAGTGGGAGTCCATGACGAAAATCAATCCCTCCCTTTCTCAAATTGCTGCCCCCACACTGGAGACGTTTGAGACCTTAGTCCCCCTTCAGGACGGAAATTTCAAAACAGTGAAAACGGCAATCATATTGCCTGCCGGTGCAAAAAAGGGCGACAAGCTTCCTGGGATCGTACATATTTATCCAGGGGCGAATTTATCCTTAGGCGGTTCTATGCGATTTTGTGGAGGGGAGATCGGTACAATTCCCAACTATCTATTCTTGGAAAGAGGGTATGCGATCATTTTGCCAGACTACCCACAGGAGTTCAAAAAAGAAGGGGGACACCCTATCGATACGATGGTCGATGCGCTACTGCCACAAATTTACCACGCTAGCGAACTCGGTTACGTGGATCTACAGAGGGTAGGAATTATGGGGCAATCGTACGGTGGGTATGGAACTGCTGCAGTCATTAGCCGTACCCATTTATTCAGAGCGGCTGTCGCTGTTTCCGGGATCTATGATCTTCCAGGCTCTTGGGGGTACATCGATGAGAAGACGAAGTCCTTTACTAGTCGATATTGGACGGAACAAGGACAAGGGCAAATGGGGTCTCATCCTTGGCAAGAATTTTTACGCTACACGAGAAATTCTCCCTACTATTTGGCAGACAACATTACGACGCCACTTTTGTTAGTCCACGGGAAAAACGACACCACTTGTGAGGTCCAAGAAGCGGAAAAAATGTTTACAGCCCTCATGCGGCTCGATAAAAAAGCAAAACTCCTTGTCTATCCCGGTGGACACGTCATTAGCTCTTGGCCTCCAAAAGAAGCCCGAGAAGCAAGCTCCGAGATTTTGGATTATTTTGATAAATACCTTTCAAAGGATTGATCTTGGCTTATAAGGATTCTTTCATTAGACCTCTTGCATAACTCAGGTTTTTCGGAAAAAATAGGCAATTTTGATGAGATTTCGAATTTGAGCGAGCCCGCATATGCGGGACGCCCCATAGGGGCGAGCGATAAAATCGAAAAATCACAAAATGTGACATTTTTAACGAAAAAGATCAGTTATGCAAGAGGTCTATTATTGTGAAGATAAGGCCACCTGGTTTTGCAAGGGGTGCTAGATTCGTATAAGGAATGAGAAGTGTGGCTGGGTAATCATCCTGACCCCTTATCACGTAGTTTTGAAAAATCAATAGTAGCCCTTCACTTGTTAGAACAAAGGTGTCAAGATGCTCGGGCTTTAATTTTGGCCAGATGGAGCTTTCGAAGGCAAAGTACCCATACTTGTGGGCTTGAAAGTAGCTTTCACAATATTGAAGAAGGAATTGGCGAGATTGTTCTCTTGAAAGAAACAGATCATCCAGGACTACCTCATAAATATCTTGGTTATCTTGCGAAAATGTTCTCGTCACAACTCTTATGGAATCACGGGAAAAGCCTTTATCGTGAGATTCGTATCCAAATATACTAATCATCGTGGGATTCTGATAGACAGGATAGAGACAATACTGAAACTCTTGTGAGGCCCCGTCTTCTAAAGTGTGGTCCCGAAAGAGGTGGGCTTGTTGTAAATATTGGTCATAATGTAAGGAGGCATCTTCTTGTAAAGATTGATTTACATGCAAAACCAATGGATCCAAGCCGAATAATGCAGGATATGAAATTTTAATCTTCACATGCGCATTAATACCAATGGAAGTTTCTAACATGCACCTCTTATGACGAATTTTATCAGTGAGTTTCGGTAAATACAGAGGAAAATGAGCAAAAAGAGTGAAAGGCAAAAATATTAGAATGAATCTCCACATAAGTCATATCTCAGCAATAAAGTTGTGCAAGAAAAATCTATAGAAAATGATTAGCTTAACAAACTCTATCACGAAGAGGTTTTGTATGGTACTCCGATCGAAGATATGTCCCACGTTTGGCGTGAACCACAACCACATGTAGCCTACCCATCTCAGCTAATGCAATAGCATCATCTTTTGAGAACCATCTTTGTCCATCTGATCCTTGAATTAAGTATTCTACGAGTAGTCGACCCTGTTTTCTGACACCGGCTATATATTCTTTTTCATAGAACTCTTCCCATCCTTCATCCCACCCCTCGATTTGTACTATTGCTTTTTGAAACCTCTCAAATTCATCAGGTGATAGATCTTTGATTCGTTTTTCAAGGGGAAGTTTGGTAATCTTGCATAACATTTGCCTGTAAGAAGTCGCATTATCATAGTCCCAAACTTCCGGAAACCGCTCAATAGTGAGTATACCGAACTCATTAGTTTTCAGACGAGCGATGAAGGCCGCTTGTCCTGTGGCTAAATCAGGGAATACAGCCATAGACATAGCTTTACCGATAGCACCATGACGCATAGCGAATCCTCCGTTTTTATGTTTCATATTACCAGGATTATTGCATCGCCATGCTTTTGTCCCTTCGAAACGAATAAGCACGTTTCCATCTTTATCGTAATACCGTACTGAAGCTTTTTCGTACCCAGCTGGTGGGGACCCCTCTTCAGCTTTCACAAACACTCGAGCGCTTTCAGTGGTTATCATACATAACCTCAAAACAATACAGAACGATTCTCCTCATGGTATGGACCGTTTAAGTTAAGATCAATCAAAGATATTTATTTAGATGGTGGAAAATCCTCGACTTACCAAAAACAGGAGTATTTTATTTTGGGGCTAAACAGCTTATGAGGTACACTGTGTGGGTATGAATCCGCTGCTCAGTAAGGAGGTATTTTGAAAGGACGACTGGAAGGGAAGGTGGCTTTAGTTACTGGGGCTGCTCAGGGAATTGGGGAGGAAACAGCGATCGTGCTGGCAAGGGAAGGGGCAGCGGTGATCGTATCCGACATTCAGGACGATGTAGGTCGTAAGGTTGCAAGCAAGATCGGCGCATCGGCTCTTTATTTGCATTTGGATGTAAGAAAAGAGGACGAATGGTCTCAAGCCATACAACGGATTCTACAGAAATTTTCTAAGTTAGACATTTTAGTCAACAACGCAGGCATCACAGGCTTTCAGGAAGGGTTTGGACCACAAGACCCCGAAAAGGCGTCCCTTGAAAGTTGGAGAGCTGTTCATGCAACTAACTCAGATGGGGTATTTTTAGGCTGCAAGTATGCGATACAGGCCATGAAAAGCAATCCAGGTTCCTCGATCATCAATGTTTCCTCACGATCGGGGCTGGTGGGGATCCCGGGTGCTGCCGCCTATGCTGCTAGCAAAGCAGCCGTTCGAAATCATACAAAAAGCGTGGCACTGCATTGTACAACTCAAGGGTATCCAATTCGGTGTAACTCTGTTCACCCCGCGGCCATTCTTACCCCCATGTGGGGGCCGATGTTAGGAGATGGATCAGAACGTGAGAGCAATATGGCTGCCATTGCAAAGGATATCCCCATGCAAAAAATGGGAATGCCCGATGATGTCGCAAACGCCATTCTCTTTCTCGCGTCTGACGAATCGAAGTATATCACCGGAATTGAACTTACCATCGATGGTGGACTATTGGCTGGAGCAGGGGCACCACCAACTAAGAAAGAGTGACTGATCTTTCGCTAAAAAGGTCTATTTGGGGTATATATTACTGATATTGCGGTAAAAAATGACTACGTTTGAAAATCAAATCGCTCGCATGGTGCGATTTCACAGGAAGAAAGCAAAATTAACTCAATTGGAACTGGCTAAGTTAGCCGACATTGGGAAAACTGCTGTATTTGATATTGAAAAAGGGAAAAAGACGGTAAGGCTCGATACGTTATTTGCTGTGGTGGATGTATTGAGCCTTCAAATCCGTTTTCATGGACCATTAATGCATAGGTTTGAAGAAAATGAAAAGAGCTAAAGTTTATGCAGATGGAGTTTTGGCAGGCTATTTAGTAGAATTGAAAAAAAAGCAGCGCGTATGAATTTAGTTATCTCAAAGATTATCAAGGTCCTGCAATTAGCTTGACTCTGCTCCCATTCATTCCTCTCCACAAAAAAGAAAGAGGCCTACTTGAAGCTTTTGGATGAAAGGGAAAAGAGGCTTTTTAAATAGAAGAAAATTAAAGAATTCTGCTACCCTCCTTGCCTCGGGAGGGTTGGTATGAGGAATTTCGTCGTGTTTCTGATTTCCATTTTTTGGGGACAGCTGTTTAGCTTGGAAGCGCACTGCGAACAAACAACATTGTATATTGTAAGACATGGCCAAACTGATTGGAATGTTCAAGGGAAACTGCAAGGTCATGCAGACATTCCACTAAATAATGCGGGTAGAGCAGAAGCGGCTGGACTAGGAGAGAGAATCGGCAACATTGATTTTGACATTTGTTTTTCATCAGACCTCCAACGTGCGATCGAGACTGCAGAGATTCTTAGTGCTACTCATCCTGTGGTCATTAAATCGGTTCCTCTCTTGCGTGAACGTAATTATGGCTCCTGGGAAGGTCGATTATTTTCAGAACTTTTGGAATATGAAAAGGAAGGCCACCCCCTTCTGAATATAGAAAGTGACGAAGAGATACAGAAAAGAATTTTTCCTCTTTTAAATGAGATCGTGAATAATCACCCAGGTGCCACCGTCCTTATCGTCACCCATGGATCGGTCCTTAGAAGTCTTCTTGCTCACCTGCTGAATATAGATTCTTCTTCAATACTCAGTATCCAAATGAAAACCACGGCGGCTCTGAAGCTTATTGCTTGTAATGAAAAGTACGAAATCAAAGAGATGACGGACATTCAAATCCTTGGCGCCGGTAGGTAGCCAACCGGGTTTAAAGCAAAGGCGGTAACCCGATGATTCAACGGAATGAAATACTGAGGCTGGTAGACGAAAAGCTTTGGGATCAGTTTTTAGATCAAGTGACACCGAATGACATTAATCGCTGCTTTAACTTCGAAGAAAGTATGAAAATTGCTGCAGAACTTTGGATGGCAGAATATGAAAAAGAGTGGGATTTAGAGAAATTCAAAGAATTAGCCGATCACTTACCTTTCAAAACATACCAAGATGACTCTCTTAAAGAGTTTGCCTTGAATCTCTTTGTCGAAATAAGAAAGAGGTTTCCTGAAAAATGGAAAGCAGACTGGAAAAATGATGCTTTTGTTGGAATAGCTCATAGATTTTTGTGTAAGTATCAAGAAGCATACGAGTACTACAGAGAAGCCTACAATAGTCTAAATGACCCACCTCATACCTTGCTTCTATTGCTCGCACAAAGTGCTATTGCTCCTGAACCTCCCATTACACATGACCAGGCGCGTGAATATACCTTACGGGCTCTTGAGAAAGCCCTTACTATGGAAACAGCAATGGAAATGCGAGCTTTAGCCCATAGAGAAGGAGACATGGAAGCCAAGGCGTATTGGGATAAGATGGTTGATAAGCTCAATAAGGAAGGACTCGTCTCTCCTTGTATTGTTCCTAATGTCTTAAAAGGGATTTTCAAGATCGCTAAGGGTTACACTTACGAAGAATAACCTTTTTTTGGTTTTAATTTAAGCTAACATCTAGTTTCCAGTAATGACTAGCTTTGAGAGCTTCGGAGGGGCCGGGCCAAGGTGGCATTGTGACGATAAGAAATACTAGCGGTTCATCCCCGGTATTTCGAAACTGGAATGGAACCCCTGGAGAAATGACCACGGTAGTCCCTTTGCTTAAAGGTGTCAGATTATCTTTACCGTGTTGATTGCGCCATAAGAGACCTTCTCCCTCAAGGAAATGCCAGATTTCCTCGACGGTTTGATGTTGCATGGCTTCAGTGATGGCCCGTGGGGGCAATAAGCAGTGAGCGAATCCTCCGTTTGGCACCTCTGTCAACAATCGAATTTCGGAGCCATCGGGCGCTAGGTAGTGGTAAGGAATCGGAATGGGCCCCTCGTGATAGATCATAGATCGTAAGAGTTCACTTCGATCTTCTTTGTTACCAAGGAGAGGAAATGGCGATGAAATGGCACTCTCCTTAGAGAAGACGATATTAGTAACGAGTAAGAATGAGAAAATGGTAGATAATTTCATCGGCTAGGAAGCTCTTTTGTCTATAAATCAGTATGTTATACAACGGATAAAGTCTGCAATAAAAATTGTGTGGGGTGGTGTTGCTCAAGAAAAGGTCGAGATGGCGTCGATGTCGATGTGGACCTTGATGCTGCTGCTTTTCTTAGCGGGATTTGCAGCAATAATGGTTGAGAGTTTCATCATGGCAATGGTTTTGATGAGGAATTGGAACCGGTGCTTGTCTTTGATGCGGGCGTAACCGCAGGGGGCGAGGGGGAGGATTTGGTGCTCTTTCGGATTTAATTTTCCTTTCAAGTTATTGTAATATTCAGCTCCATATTTTTCCACTTTAGTGGGATCAGAACCGGAAAATACAACCCGAGCCAGGCGAACAAAGGGGGGGTAGGCAAAGAGTTTGCGCTCTTCAATTTCAGTCTGGTAGAAGGCTTCGTAATCTTCTTGAGAGGCTAAGCGAATGATCGGGTGATCGGAGAGAAAGCTTTGGATAATCACCTCTCCTTTAAGGTGGCCCCTTCCTGCTCTGCCCGAGACTTGTGTGATCAATTGGAAGACAATTTCGTTAGAGCGGAAATCGGGAATGTGGAATCCCGAGTCTGCATTGAGTATTCCAACCAAAGTGACATGGGGGAAATGCAGCCCCTTGGCGATCATTTGCGTCCCAATGAGCACGTCAGCCTTGCCCGATTTGAATTCTTTAAAGAGTTTATCATGGCTGCCTTTGTGTTTAGTGGTGTCTCTGTCCATGCGGAGGGTGCGGACTTGGGGGAAAATCGCATGGAGGGCTTTTTGGACTTGTTCGGTCCCGGGGCCTCGATATTTGAGGGTTTTTTTTGCTCCGCAGGAAGGGCAGTGCTCGAGGTCTGCCTTCACCATGTATTCACAGATGTGGCATGAGAGGATACTTTCTGATTTGTGATAGGTGAGGGAAACATCGCAATGTTTGCATTTGATCGGTTCATGGCATTCGGTGCAAACTTGACAAGTAAAAAAACCGCGCCGGTTAAGGAAGAGGATCGATTGCTCCCCTTGGTTGATTTTTTGCTCGAGCTTTGAAAGGAGGGTATCAGAAAAGAGGGTATACCCTTGCTTTTCGCATTCATGCTTCATATCGACGATGGTGATTTGAGGTCTTTGTGCATTGCCTGCACGCTCTTGGATCGTGTGGAGAATGTAACGTCCCTCTTTGGCGTTGTACATGCTTTCGATGCTTGGCGTTGCACTTCCGAGGACAACAACCGAATTTGTCAATTGGCCCCGTTTAATGGCGATGTCGCGCGCATGATAACAGGGGGAATCTTCAATCTGCTTGTAGGAATTTTCATGCTCTTCGTCGACGATGACTAAGCCCAGATTAGGAATGGGGGAGAAAATAGCTGATCTTGCCCCTACAACAATGGGAATCTCACCCTTTCTGATCCGATGCCATGCATCGACACGCTCTCCGTCACTGAGTCTATGGTGCAAAATTGCAATCCGTGTCGTAAAGCGGGACTTAAAGCGCTCAATGGTCTGCGTTGTCAGAGCAATTTCAGGGACTAGGACGATCACCCCTTTTTCCTGATCGATCGCCCGCTGAATCAGTTGCATGTAGATTTCCGTTTTTCCAGATCCAGTAATGCCGTAAATGAGATGTGTCTTAAATTGCTGATTTTGAAGATCAATCGCAATTGAGTCGAACACCTTTTTTTGCTGCTCATTGAGCTGTTTGGGAGGAATGGGAAAAAACTCTTCTTCTTCGAGCAAAGATCTGTCAATGGTGACATTTTCTTTGGTCAAAATTTTATTCTTGATCAAGGTCTCCACAGGTGAGAGGGTAATTTGAGGATTTTCCAAAAGCTCGGTAAGGAAGAGCCCTTCTGGGTTTTGAAGGAAGATGTCGATCACTTGGGCTTGTTTCGGCTTTTTTTCACGCAGCTCCTCGGCGATATTGCGCAGCTGGGGAACGGAAACACCTCGTTTGATAAATGCTTTGCACAATTCCTTGGTATCTTTTCGGACACTGGAAGGGAGAATTACTGATGTCGCTTTACTCAGGCAAGTGCAGTAATAACGGGACATGAAGCGAGCGAGCTCAAAAAGGTCTTCAGTCAGAACATCGTGATCAGAGAGAAGCTCTAAAATAGGCTGAACGGCAGGAAGATCGCTGGTGGGCTCAAGTGCCAAGACCAGCCCCTTCCTCATGAAATTGCGTACAGCTACAGAGACGCGCATGCCCGGCTTAATTTTTGCGATGAGAGGCTCGGGCACTCCGTAATCAAGGGGTTTGACAGGAGAGCGATCAAGAATGATCTTTGCGTAAAGAGAAAATGTCGTCATGATTTGATTTTCTGGGTAATCAACTCCCAAAGGGCTTTTTTCTTTTCAACAGAGGTCTGCATCTCTTCGAGCTGATCAAGAATCAAGGTATTGTCGTACGATTTTAACTGGGGGTAATCGTCCAGTAACGATTTTGGAATGAGGGCAAAGCGGAAATTTTCACAGTCGCTTTTAGATAGATCAATCAAACGACAAGGAGAGCATTTTGTATTGATGGCTTGGGCCAAATTTTGGAGAAGCTGAGCGGCATGTCCCAACTTGGGGTGTGAAAAAACAACCACATTGTTCTCGCGTAGAGGAAGGGACATTTTTTCATAAAATGAGCGAAAATCAGAAGAAAAGGAGGTTTTTTCTACTTCCCTCTTCTCAATTTCAAACGATTTCTTTGGCGCCGGTGGAGTAAAGACCTCTTCTACTTTTTCTACTTTTTCCCTTGGAGGGGGGGCAGCGATTACTTTTTGTTGTTCGACTCTTTTACGTTTACTTACCTGCGAAAACCTCTCAGGAACAGAAGTATAAAGCATCGCCCCTTTGGGGTAATTTTGCTTAATATAGAGGAGTACCTCTTCTCGGATTTCGTGCATTGCATCCATCGGCCCCCATTTAATCATAAAATAAGACTTAAGACAACGCTCTTTTGAGAATAAGTAGCCAGAAGGGAGGGGTGGGTGGGGCGCTCACAAAGGGCTATACGTCGTAATAACCAAAATTATGCTAAAAACTGCTATTTTATTGGGTTTTATATATAAAATTATCTTTATTTTAATAAGTTTATTTTGTATAATAGGCGCCAATTATAATAAAAAAGGTGAAAAAATGGACGCAATGAGCTCTTTACCCCCTCAATATGCAGATGGGGAGATTTTAGATGTTGACAGAGACCTAATCGAGGAGCCACTACCGCAACAAATCACATCGAGGACAACCTTTTATCAACGAGTGGTACTTATTATCAAGGCTCTTGGATACTCCAAGCCAAGTGGGCTTTGTGAGGGCTTTGCGCGATTAGGAATGAATGCAGGGCTTGCTAGACAAACGGTTCAATTTAAGGATCGATTAACGCATATTGCCGCTGTGATTGAGTCTTTTGTAGTACGGGGGGAGACAAACCCGCTGACAATTGCTGATTCGTTTAAAGGTGATTTAGATAGTATGAGTTTTTTTGAGGTTTTAGCGATAGCCCAAGACTCTGATGACTACACATATTTATTTGATCGAAAACTCTATCCTCGATACCAGGGTGAGGGGAGGTCGATCGAGGCACTCAATGAGATCATTTCTTCTAACGCTCTGATGGAGCTTGGGGGGATTCAGGAAGTTGCTGCCTATTCGGGGATTTATCACCAACTCCCGCTTCATATGTATTTAGGATACTTGAAAAGTGCATTTGATAAATCAAAAGTCGACGCACCCATAGGAATGCTATTATCGCATGCCGCCCACATGATTTCACTTGTGTACGATAAAGTATTGGGTTTATGGATGACAATTGATATCAACAAAGTGCCTAATAGTGAATTTATTTCTTCTGACATAGAAAGAGTAGTTGAGTTTGTCTATGAAGGGCTCGAAGAGGAGGAGAGAGCTGATGAGGATGGTCCATTAATATTCGCGACTCATATTTTTACCCTTAAATCAGCCGCATCAACTCTAGCAAAAGAGATAGACAAATGGATGCAAACATCCTCGTTTCAAAGATTGCACAAGCTGGATCAGCAGTTTCTCATACACTCACAAGAAGACCTCTCCTATTGGTTACTTTTAGCCATTAGAGAAGACGATGAAGAGATGGTGTCTAATCTTTTAGATTATGGTGATATTGTTTTAGATGTGCAAGAGCCCGGAGGGAGGTGGACAGCTCTGCATTTTGCGGTTTGGATGAAGAAATCAAAATTTGTCCGCCTGCTTCTAGAAAATGGTGCAAGTGCTGATATTCCCAATGCTAATGGAAATACGGCTCCCATGCTAGCAATCGAATATAATTATCGGGAAATCTTGGACATTTTTTCCGAATTTGAAGAAAGTGATGCAATGCTAACAGACTAAGCACTCGCACATTAGGAGATTGTTTCTAAAAAGAGAGCTTCTGTATAGGCCTTTGGATCAAATTCGATTAAGTCATCCATCTTTTCCCCAGTGCCCACGTAGCAAATGGGGATTTTCTTCTCGGCATAAATAGCTAAGACAACACCACCTTTTGCACTTCCATCAAGTTTCGTGACAATCAATCCTGTCAAGGGGACTGCTTGATCAAAAATACGTACCTGCTCGACGGCCGTTTGTCCTAATGTGGCATCGACAGTTAAAAAAACTTCGTGAGGCGCTAATTCATCCTGTTTCTTTGCAATCCGCGCCATTTTTTCAAGCTCACGCATCAACTCGCCCTTCGACTCAAGCCGTCCTGCAGTATCGACTAAGACTAGATCGAACCCTTTGGCTTTACCTTTAGCCATGGCATCAAAAAGGACGCTCGAAGGATCGCCACCAGGGGCTCCTTTAACGAGCTCGACCCCAATTCTATCGGCCCAAATGGTGAGCTGGTCAACGGCCGCGGCTCGAAATGTGTCGGCCGCAGCCAAGAGGACTTTTTTTCCCTCATCTTGAAATTTTTTGGCTAGTTTAGCAATCGATGTCGTTTTTCCTGTTCCATTCACCCCTACGACTAAAATGACTCTAGGACATCCTGCATAAGGTTGATTTCCAGATACTTCGGTGGGTGTGCTCAATAAGGCTTCTGCCTGCTCTTGCAACACCCTAAGATAGTCGTTGCTAGTAGCATCAGGGTCACTTTTGTGGGTTTTTTTAACCGTATCGAGAAACTGAGCCACCATTTTGGAGCCGATATCTGCCTCAAATAGAATGCGCTCTAATTCGTATAACGACTCATCAGAGAGTGGGTTAGAGAATAGTTTGCGGAGTTTTTGCCCTAGAAGAGAACTCGTCTTCTTAAGAGCGCCCTTAATCTTTTGAAAGCCAGTCTTAAAGATCTTAAACATCAAATTTTCTGCATTTTCCCTTTGAAGTTAATCGATTCTATCACAAGGTAACATTTAGAGACTGCTAACGAATTACGACTTTGTCGATTTTTTGGATTATTTTGGCCGATTTTTGTCCCAAATGCAAGGGGCAATATCAATTTTTGTATATAGCCCCTTGCATTTGGGACAAAAATCGGCTCAAAAGAACCGAAAAATCGACCGAAGCTTAATTCGTTAACAGTCTCTTAGAGGTCAAGAAGATGAATATACATGAATACCAAGCAAAACAGATCCTTCAAAAATATAACATCCCTATTTATCCTTTTCAGGTAGTAAAAAACGAGCGGGATATAGAGCAAGCTATTGATGCTCTTGGGGTTTCTGAGGCGGTCATCAAGGTCCAGGTCCATGCCGGAGGGCGGGGGAAGGCTGGAGGCGTGAAAATTGCTAAGTCTCGAAAAGAGATCATTGAGAAAACCAAGCAGCTCATCGGGATGAAAATCGTAACAAAACAGACTGGCAAGGAAGGGATCATCTGTCATGAGGTGATGATTACTGAACTCTCAGACATATCCAAAGAATATTATCTTGGGATGATTATTGATCGTGAACGGGCCAAGCCCCTTTTAATGGTTTCAAGCGAAGGGGGAATGGAGATCGAAGAAGTGGCCGAGAAAAACCCCGAGGCGATTCTTAAAGTCTATTTTGAGTTGGACGGCGGCATAGGTCCGACTGAGTTAGAAGATATCTGCCATTTTATGAAGTGGGAAGGGGAGACCAAAAATCAAGCAAAAGAGATGATCCGATCGCTTTGTAAGGCATTTGTTGAAAAAGACGCCTTGATTTTAGAGATTAACCCCTTAACCGAAGATCCGGAAGGAAAGCTTTGGGCGCTCGATGCCAAATTTTCAATCGATGATAATGCCCTTTACAGACATCCTGATATCGCCCAAATGTATGATCCCACCCAATCGACGCCACAAGAGGCGGTAGCTCATGAAATGGAGCTTGCCTACATCGCCCTCGAAGGAAACATCGGTTGTATGGTGAATGGGGCAGGTCTTGCTATGGCAACCATGGATTTGATCAAGTATCACGGGGGATCTCCCGCTAACTTTCTCGATGTAGGGGGGAGCGCCACACAAGAAAAGGTTGCTGAAAGTTTTAGCATTATTCTTTCTGACAAAAACGTTAAGGCGCTTTTGGTCAACATCTTTGGTGGTATTATGAAATGTGATTTGATTGCTGGAGGGATCATTGCTGCAGCAAAAGAGATCGATATCAAAATCCCTTTAGTGGTAAGGCTAGAGGGGACAAACGTAGAAAAGGGAAAAGAGCTTTTGAAGCGCTCAGGTCTTGCGATCATTTCAGCCAATGACTTGACGGATGCGGCGAAAAAAGCGGTTGCGGAGGCAAAAAAGTAAGCTCATGTCGATATTAGTGGATAAAAACACCAAGTTGATTTGTCAGGGAATTACTGGACAAGCCGGGTCATTTCATACAGCTCAATGTTATGAATATGGGACTAAGGTCGTAGGGGGCGTCACTCCAAAGAAGGGGGGGCAAGTCACTGAAGAGGGAATTCCCGTATTCAATACAGTTCTTGAAGCAAGAGAGGCAACAGGGGCTAATGCTACAATGATATTTGTTCCACCCAGATTTGCGGCTGCAGCCATTATTGAAGCGGAAATGGCAGGAATTGAATTGATTGTCTGCATTACCGAGGGAATCCCCATTCACGATATGCTTAAAGTTAAATTACGGATGAGTCACTCAAAATCAAGGCTTATTGGTCCTAACTGTCCTGGTATCATCACACCTTCTGAATGTAAGATTGGAATCATGCCTGGATATATTCATAAGAAGGGAAAAATTGGAATTGTATCACGCTCTGGAACATTGACTTATGAGGCTGTTTGGCAGACTACCAATTTGGGATTGGGGCAGTCGACATGTGTAGGAATAGGAGGAGACCCCACGAATGGCACTAATTTTATTGATGTATTGAAATTGTTCAATAAGGATCCCGAAACAGAAGGAATTTTGATGATTGGTGAGATTGGTGGAGCTGCCGAAGAGGAGGCTGCTGAATGGATTTCAGAGCATTGTAAAAAACCAGTGGCGGCCTTTATTGCAGGTCAGACAGCTCCTGCAGGGAAACGGATGGGACACGCAGGTGCGATCATTTCTGGTGGTAAAGGTACAGCAAAAGATAAAATGGATGCACTCAAGCGAGCAGGGGTGAATGTTGCACTATCACCTGCTGATATGGGTAAGGCTATGAAAGAGGCACTTAAATGATTGAAAGTAGACAGAAAAAAATTCCGATTAAATTCTCTGCAGCATTTTTTATCACAGCGGGGTTGATTGGTTTCATTAATTCATATTCTGCAATTGGAACTATCGTTTGGATTGGAATCATCCTAGTTTCTGTCCTTGTGCACGAATATGGCCATGCTTTAACTTCTTTGATGTTTGGACAACGCCCAAGGATTGAATTTGTCGCCTTTGGTGGAGTCACCATCCCTGAGGGAAAAAAGATCTCAGCGGGTAAAGAGTTTCTCGTAGTCTTGATGGGCCCCGTTTTTGGTTTACTTCTCTTTTTTGCTTCCCTTTTTCTTGTTCGTTTTCAAATTCTATCTCCTTTTTTTCAGTCGGTATTTACAGTCCTTGCGATTGTCAATCTATTTTGGACGGCAATTAACTTGCTTCCCATCCTTCCTCTTGATGGAGGACAACTCGTTAGAATTATTCTAGAAGTATTTATCCGTACGAAAGCCTTTAAAGCAACGCTCTACTTATCGATCATTCTAGGGGGCCTCGCTGCGATTGGTTTTTTTGTCACAGGATTTATATTTGTCGGAGCGATCTTCCTGCTTCTTACTTTTCAAAATGTGGAAACATTGCGACGCTTCCATTTTTATAGTGAAGCTGATGGACAGGAAGAGAATCGCACCGAATTAAAACAAATCGAGGAGCTCCTAAAATTAGGAAGAGTTGATGAGGCTGCCTCTCGCTTAGAAAAACTACTGCAAAACACCAAGGAAGGATTGATTCATACGATTGCCTCGGAGTATTTAGCTAGGATTCTTTTTGATCATAAAGAATACAAACCTGTTTATGAAATCTTAAGTCCGATACAAAAAAGAATTTCAAAAGAAGCCAAATGCCTTCTGTTTATGTCAGCCTATGAAACCAAAAATTATCAAAAGGTGATCGATTTATCGGGGGATTGTTTTTCTGAAAAGCAAACTGCCGAAGTGGCATTAAGAGCTGCAGCATCACATGCACATGAGCATGATACTAAATCAGCCATCGAATGGTTGAAGACAGCAAAAGATTTTGGTGGGGTAAATATTGAGCAAGTGATTCGTGATGAAGTCTATGATTCCATTCGTGATGATGAGGCATTCAAGAAGCTTACTGGCACCGATGACCACAGTTAACAACAAAAAAACTTGTCTACTATTGTCCAATTCAATAAGCTGTACTAAGAGACACAAACCCTAATTGGAGGTACTCAATGAATAAAAATGAACTGATCGAAGAGCTTTCAGACAAAACAGGATTTACAAAGTCCGATACGAAAAAATTCATCGACAAATACGTAGAAGTTGTTAGCAAGTCTCTTAAAAAAGGAAGAGATGTTCAGTTAGTCGGTTTTGGCACATTTAAAGTCACAAAAAGAAAAGCTAGAACAGGGCGCAATCCGCAAACTGGTAAGGAAATCAAAATCCCAGCAAAGAAAGTTCCTGCCTTCAGAGCTGGAAAAGCCCTTAAAGACAGCGTCAACTAAGACTCTCTTTTTTGATGTCAGTTTCAGGCCGCTACCCTATCAGATAGCGGCTTTTTCTTGCCCTTAAAAAGAAATTCATAACCCACTAACAATCAACAGAAAAGGCGCAAATGGTGTTATTTTTCATTTAAAAAGCAAATAAACCCCCTCCTATAGTTACTTAAAATAATAACTTTACATCATAATTATTTTTTGATATAATTACTAGAGGACATAATTATAGTTAATAATAATTCGGTGGGGGGGTTATGGATACACAAAGTACAATTAGTTCAGTTAGAGGGACGACACTTCCGGCTATTACTATAAAGGAGTAAGAGGAACAAACAAGAAGAGATTCATCAAATTCTACTATGTCTAAG
>JAJZEO010000096.1 GCA_021847505.1 bacterium | reverse complement strand
TCGCTTAAGAATTGGTTGAAGGTGTTCCGGGATCAAAGAGAGTTGCACTTGCCCAAAACAGGGTCTACCTAAAATTAATTCGTAGGTAATCAAAGCAAGGGAATAAATATCGGCGGTAACCTGAATGTGGAGGGGATCTTTTTTTTGTTCTGGACTCATGTAATTGGGTGTTCCGATAAATCCATTTAATTTCCCCGGAGGTACAAATTTGGGTTGTCCCGCTAACTGCGCAATTCCAAAATCAATCACCTTGATTTCCCCACTTTCGGTGATCAAAATGTTCTCAGGTTTCAAATCTCTGTGAATGACCCCGTGTGTGTGGAGATGTAAAAGGGCGTGACTGACTTGTAAAATGATATCGAGAATACGCCGCAAGGAAAGGGTGCGTCCCATCAAAAACTGCCTAAGCGAAATCCCTTGAATGAATTCCATGGCAATGTAAAAGCCTTGTTCCCACTTTCCTTGATCATAAAGTTTTACGATGTTTTTATGATCAGCAAGGGAGATAATTTTAGCCTCTTTTAGAAATTGTTGGATCATTTCCTGATGAGAAATCAAACCAGGGGCTAAGATTTTTATCACGACAGGGCGATTTTCTTTGGGAGTGCTCGCTAGGAAAAGATAAGACATTGTGCCCCGATGAAGTAAACTATCGATGCGATAGGGGCCTATTTTCTCCGGCATTTCATAGGGAGAAGCCTTTTGGCGAATCTGTGGCATTGTGGTTTGAGTATAAAAGTCTTGATTTTCCATGGGGGGAGTGGGGTGGCTCGCCTCTTAAGTAAACAGTTCCAAGATCTTAATACACATTGCATCACCAACTTCTACGACCTCTCCTCGGCCAATTGTCTTATTGTCAATCACAAGGTTGACAATTCGCGGATTGATGTTGACAGGGAGTTTTTGTCCTGGCTGCATTTTTTGCAGTTCACTAAGAGAGATCTTGATTCTGGCTAATTCTAGATCAATTCGAATGGGAACCGATGAGAGATTGATTTTGTCTAAAGAGCCATCTGAAATCGGACCGTGGCTATGAGTAGAAGGCATTGGATCTGGAGGCCCTTGATGAGGGGGTTCATCTAAAGCATCCTCAGCCTTTTCAGTGTCAAAGTTATCGATGGGAAACTCGTCTTCGGGGAAATTTTCATCCGCATCAGAAAAGGGTAAATCTTCATCCGCTGGACCATCTCCTGGTTTATCCCCTGATTTATCCTCTGGGGGGATTTTCTCATCCATGACTCATCTCCTCGTAGGCATAGACAAAGTCCATTAACTTTATCTCTCTCTCTTTAGGTTTGGCGACAAATAGCGCTTTTTCACCCATCATCACGCGGATATTGCCTCGCTCTGACTTTGGGTTATAATGGATTGTATCGGGAACAATGAAATCACCTACAGAGAGCATTTTTAGATCAACTTCAGTTAATTCAACGGTGCCAATATTCATCGATAAAGGGAGGAAAATATCCCCGATTTGACCTTCTAAATCTTTCAATGAAACTCTCTTAATAGCGAAGTGATTTTCAAATGATCGTTTCAAATTGGGGGAAATCGCCAAACGACCCCAGACCACTTCGCTCTCTTTTTTGATGGAAATATCCATCGTGTAGAGCGTCTCATCAAAGCTTTGCTTATCGGCGAGTTTAATGGAAAGATCGGACCAACTCTTTAAACGATGGATCATTTCGAGGATTTCAAGAGCCACATAGCGATAGACCCCCTTAATCAAATCAGGATGATCGAATTTGAGAGGTTTTCCTGACCCCAACTTCATCCAAGAAAGAAGCTTTTTAATATCTTCTCCTGGCATGATCCAGAATAATGTTCCTTCTAAGGGAGTCACTTGGAGGGGAAGGCTAATGGGATTTTGGCCAAAGCCACTCAATAAAGCATCATGAGCCTTCCATTCACAAAGCCCATAGGTGATGTCGAGATGATCGATAGAAAAAGAAGAGATGAGAGACTTTGTGAGTTCAGAAAGAGGAAAGGAGGGCGCTGAGCTCGTTGTGTATTCTTTTCCCAACTGCTCGAGAATCTCTGGTTCGATCTTTTTTAGCCATGTGCCGGTGTCATTCATAGGTTCTGTCCCCTACATTATTCGGAAGATACCCCACTTTGGAGGTTTTCACAAGTTTGTTTTTTGAATTAGGCTTCTTTTTTGAAAATCTTCCCAAGAGAGTCGGAGGTGCGATACTACATTGAATCGAGGGAAGTGCTCCTTTTAAGGAAGTTAAAAGAGCCTCCCTGTGTTTCATCAATAGCATCTGCGCTTTTTCATCCCCACGAAAAGTCAAAATAAAACAACTGGGATCGGTATCATAATGGTCGATCTCAATCTCAAGTTCAGACAAAAATTCACTCTGAACTGAGATAGTTGTCTTAGAAATTCCCCCTGATGAGATCCCCTGCATTTTGGGTGCCACGATTTCAGTCAATTCGGCAACGATCTTTACAGGCTGCGATCCTTTTGAAGAATAAGCTTCATGAAAAACAGTAGGACGAAAGCTGGTGCTCACAGGGCCATCCTGCAGAGGCGCCTCCTCTTTCTCCTCTTCTTTATCTTCGAGAAGTTTTTCAAATTTCCCTCTCTGAGGGGACTTTTTTTGCTCAACCCTATTTGAGGGTGATTGCGATATGCTGCTAGATTCCACCCTGGCGAGTTTATTAGATTTACCGTTATCAGTCTCTAAAATTCATCCCAAAGATGAATTTAAATTATTATTTATTATCAATAATGTTTGTTAATCATTCCTAACAATTACTATTCATATTATAATCAATCATCTAATTAAATTTGGCGACCGATGTCTAGTGGTATTCATAGCGAAACTAACCCAATAAACGTGCCGCTTACCTGCGACACTTTCTTTACCTATTATATTTACCAAATCAATCCCTGCGACCCAGCTCTTTCTTCCCTTTCTCCTTGTCAAAAAATTGCTTTACACGTTGCTCAGGTTGTTTTGACGATTTTTACTGCTGGCATACTGCCTTTGGTCTGCTATTTTTGTTTTAATGACCACCATACAGGCGTGATCGAAGTCAATAAGCAACAATCGGATGCGGTTTCTAAAAAGAAGAAAAAGCGGGTCCCGCCGGTGGAGTCTCCGGGGTCTTCACATGGAGGAACGCCCTCATCAAGAGGGTCATCCTCACCACGAGTTTCACCCCCACCAAGTGGGCCTTCCCCACGAGTATCGCCTCCGCCCATTGGGCCGCCTGTAGGGGGATCACCTCCGCCAGAAGATGAGGAGGAGTTACCACCAGATGAAGTGCCACCTCCATCGAGTAAGTCGACTTCTAGGAGCGCAACACCGTTAAGTGGAGAGTCTTCCAGGAGCACAACACCGTCGAATGGTCCAACCTCTCCCGTTCACCCCCCCGAGGATGACTTGCCGGCTCCTCCTCCTTCCGGTCCAGTAGATGTTGCCACCGTCGTTCATCATGTGGGTCTTGAGGAGATAAAGTCGAGTCAGCGCCTTGTTGATACCAGGCCTTCTAAAGCTGGGCTAGTAGCGTTAGCTCCAACAACTCACATTCCTAATCAGATGGTCCTCAGATCATTGCTCGTCGATTATGTGGGGGGCGGGGAGTGGTTCTCTCCTGTTGAAGCGGTTCAATTTCTTACGCACTATATTGAGCAGTACTTAAATATTTTCGATGGTGATGCCGGTATGCAGGCGATTCACGCCCTTTTAAGCGATCCTTCTTTTGCTGCGCTTCCTGCAAATATGTCTCTACCAAATCTTGTCGATTGGTTTTTTGAGAGACTTGATCGAGAGGGGTATGTTGCGTTTCTAGGTGGACTTATCAATTCTGATCGTAATCGTGAGGAACCGGTCCTTTTTTATGAATTTATTAAAGAAGAGAATGGATCTATCACCTTTCGATGCACAAATCCTGGGGAACAGATTGATCGACATCCTGCTTGCAAGACTGAAAGTGACAAACCTTACCATTTTCGTACCCTAACATTTACAGGAGCTACGGTAGAAAATCTCCGACAAAGTCAATTTATGGATTACGTCTATAGCTTCTTACGACCAAGACCACAGCCACATAGCTTATCGCGTGAATTTTATCAGCGTGAGATGGATACCCTTCATGATTTGTTCTTTTTCCGGTGGCCTGGAAAGAGGGAAGTAGCAGTGACCAATCCGGGCGGGGCTAGAAGGGGGCGGTGTCCTTCCTTAAAAGCAATTACGAAGTGGCAGAAAGGAAAGCTAGATACAAAGCATCACTCTTTTGTCATGTTTTGGGTTAAACTCCTTGGTTTTTATGATTATTTAAATAATTGTCCCAATCCTTCTTCTCGTTTTATTGGCGATGCTCTTAGAAAGCTTTCTTCTCATGCGGATAAAATGGACCAACAGGGTCTTTTTACCGCGGAGTCATTTGATGCATTTCAACAACTTTCAAGGAAAGCCTTAGAGGTAAAATCTAATGTTTCTACAGTGGAGGCAGTCAGGTTATCTGAGCAGGCATTGTCCCTACCCGAGGGAGCTAGTGTTGGCCTTGAAACATTTCAAAAATTTAAACTGGTAGAAACTCAAGGGAGAGAAGAGAGAGAAGTAGTTTCGGGAAGGTATCAATACCCTCATACGATTGTTGGTGAGCCTATTCCTTTTGGAGAGGTCGCTCAACTAGAAAAGAAGGGCGTTGGCCTCCCTTATCAAGAAATGAGCGATAGACTCAATTTGTTAAGATGTCTACCTGATTGCGATGATTTTAGTATGGATGGCGATACAACGCCATTTTTGGGCGCTTTAGGAAAAATGTTGCCCCTTTTCTTTTATGGAGATCGGGTAGATGATTCTACGCATATCCCGGATTCGTTCTTTGTAGATTTATTAAATGCTTGGGTGATGATCTATTTGGCTACTGAGCAGAATCAAACTATTACAAAACAAGCACGACTTGAATTGATCGAGGGGGTCTGCCTACTCCATAAGCAATACTCGAACGAGTTTTCTTTTGACTCCGATAGATCAAGGAATAGGTGGAAAAAGCTTGGAGAGTTTGCAGAGGAAAAAAAACGAGATCTCATGGGGATTTTAGGAGATGCTTATAGACCTCCTGGCACTCCTTGGGCGATTCTAGATAGCTCTTTTGGAGACTCTGCTCCTCGGGATGAGATCTTATGGAGTCCTTTTGGGTATCATTTGAATCGACAATATTTTCCTAAAGAAAAACCGCCTTGGCCGACCCCTAGTGCCGAAGAACTTCCTGTAGCCGCTCATTTTGCTTATCGAGTCCTTACCAGCTCCGATGAGGATCTGGCCAAGACTGCTAGGGAGATTGAGGCTTTCCATGGAGCCAATACAGTAGGTAAAACTATCGATGCATTTGCCACCTATTTGCCTATTCCCTATTATGATTTGCTGCTCGATGGGTTAGCTCATCTGTTTGGTTATGCCACAAATTATATACGTGTAAGGGTGAAAAGAGGATATTCCCAGACAGATCCTTTATTTGTTCGGAAACCAGTTTCGCCTAGGTATTTGAGTAAAGACACAATTCCGAAATATCCGGTGATCGGTTCTCGAGAATTCTTGGATTATAAAGCGAAAAGTTTAAAAGGAAAGATTCCTTCTGTAACTCTTCCTGCGATTGAACAAAGATATAAGGGCACCGATGATCTGAATGAACGGATGATTTTGGCTACAGGTCTCAAAGATGAAGAAGATGCAGCAAGTAATCCGATCCCTTTTCTCTCTAAATCCGAGCAATATGACATGGTTGCATTTACCTTTAGCCATGACGAGACTCGTTTTGCTGAAGCGCTTATCTTTTTTAGGAAAAATTGGAGAAAGTTAGCTAAGACGGAGTATCAACAATCATTCATCCATTTTCTATTTGGTCTAAATTCAATTTCTCTTGCTGAGGGTTCTCATGCAAGGAAGGTCCTTAATGAGTTCATCGAAAATAGTTACCAAAGTCTATTGGGCTCTTCCCCAATGGTGCAGTCAGGGTGTGCTCTCCTTTTTCATATCGAAATGCGCCTTCTTTCAGAGAGTGATGCAGACTCGATTGCGCAATTTTATCGAAGATGGGATCTATTGCTTGAGAAAAGTCAATCGAATCCTATTTTAGGGAGGGCCTTGTGTGAAGCAGCTCTTGCCGCTATGTCCTCTCTAGAGTGCAACTGCCCGCACCTTATGACGCGCGATCCAAGGTTTTTGCAAATGATGATCACGACGATGCTCAGGGGTTCACAGCCAGCTGACTTTCGGTACACGGCGCACTCTAAGTTGACTCTTCACTATGGTTACTCTTCTTTCAGAGCTATTTTGAGTCGCTCCGATAAACCCGTTGATCTAATTCGTAACTCAGTGGAGGTAGTCTTTCCTTCATTAAGAGGCCAAGCCATTACTTGGAACCGAGAAGTAGGGGATTTAAAAATTGGGGAGTTAGTGATCAATCTTAGCGAGCGGATCATCTACTCAGACGATGACCACAATCGACGTATGATTCCCTCAAGACACATGAGAAACCACCGGGAAACTTTTGAGGATAGGGATTCGTTTCTTGCTGCCTATAAGAAAGAAGGGGAAAAGGAGAGCTATAGCTTTGCCTGGAAGGGAGATGAATATCAAATTCGGGTTCAGGGTTCAAGGACGGAACTTTATCGACGTGTTGAGGGAAAATGGGCTCAAACATTGGATAGAAGGACTCTTAAGTGGTTAGACTTAAATCATCCATTCGGGAAGGGAGCCTACGAGTTTTTGCAGCTAGAGGGTTGTAAGGAAATCGTTATTGAGGAAAAAAGCTGTAAGAAGGTAGTTGCTGAGGGGAGTGAAGCAGAGGGATTTTATCGGGTTCATCAGGGAGAATTAACAAAAGAACTTCTAGTTCGATGTGTCCCATCATTTCTTACCCACACTCAGGCCTATTTCGCCACTTGTCTTGGGCGGTTATTTACCGAGGAAGAGATGGTGGTTTGGGCTGAGTCAGGTCACGTTTCGCGGATAGAGATCCCCTCATTTGGCATGGTTTTTGTTGAAAAAGAGGGTGAACTCCTCTCAGAAAATTTTCCTGATTTTAAGTTGTCTCGAAATCAAGGTGGGGTCTCCTTTCTCAAAAATTTCCAGGGCATATTAGTTCTTGAAAATGACCGAGGTCAAATTAAAGTGATGGTTTGTTGTTGGCTTTTGCAGCAACAGAGGGGTGATTTCTATTCGGACCTTTCAATAGAGCGGCAGCATGAGTCAAGAGACCAAAAATGGAAAGAGATCCTGTTTATTGATCTAGAAACTAGATCAACTCATCCCCAGCTTCCGGCTACCAAGAAAAATCTCTTAGTAATCACCTGGTTGGTGATCTTCTACATCGATACTCGCCAATTTGATCGTGCTCTTGAATTATTGGAAGAATCTCAATTGACTAGTCGTAAACCGACTAGAGCGCAGCGCCAACTTATAACGGATTTTAGTCAGAGAGGCACTGGCGTGGGGGATCCGCACCCTCATGCAATTGCACTTTGCGCACAGCTCTTACGTTGGGGAACTAATGCAGTACCTGACAACGCACTTCGTCTTTATCAGGTCAACGAAAGTGCGATGGGGCGGTTTTCACTTCCTTGGTTGCCAAAGCCTCATCAGAGAAACTCGGAATGGAGAGATAAAGTTGTTCCTAAATATTATGGGAAAGACCTTATGCGCATTTCCATTGACGTCGCCCGTCGGATTGGTCAAGCCTATCAACCCTCTGCGAAGCTTTCGCTCCCCAAGGAATCTCTCACAGCCTTTTCTCAAGAATACACTTCCCAATTCTTGAATTATTATGCAGCGTTGCTTTCACAAAATAGAGAGGACAAGAAAGCTCTAGCCCCATTGATTTATTTTGGGGTTCACGATACCGATGACATGGTTCGATCTCTTTCCCTTGTTTTATACCTTGCTTGGAAGGGGGGGCTCAAAAGTTCCGTTGAGGAGATGCTGGATATTTTTAGGTCAGAGGACTCTACCCGGATCCAAGAGACCTTGAAACGTTATTGTGATCCCTACTTTAAGGCAAATCCTTACATTCAAATTGAAGAACTTCTATCTTTTAACGGTCAAGGGGACATCACTTTTGTCCCTGCTGAAGAAACCAAGGAAATTATTAGCCCAAGAGAGGTCCCCACTTTAAGTCCGTATACTCCGATGCCTGACTATCCTCTGCAGGGAGACGGGACTCATCCTTTAGACATGGTTGACTTGGAAACCGGAATCATCACACAAAGGCAGGAGGATCATTCTAGGGAAATTCAAGCGATTGATAGGTTATTGGGTTGGGCACAAGACGAGGCGAGAAAGGCTCAAGATAATCTTGTTGTTCATTCTAAGTTTGATGGGCTTAGGCGAGGGTTTGAAGGACTTAAAAAAGAGTTCCAAGAAAAGTCTGCAATTAAGCAAACAGTAAGATCCGATGAGGCAGCGATCCAACGTTTTGAGAGAGCAATCGAACAGAGAAAGGGTGCTCTTGCCCGAGAAGAAAGAGAAATACTTGCTCTTGCGAACAATTGGCACAACAAGAGTCAGCTTCATCTGGAATACGGGCGAGATCTCCGCACCCCACTTGATATGGATTTGCTCTTGATCTCTTTGGGAAGAAAAGATTTAGCCGTGATCCACAATTCTAATCCCTCTCTTTCGGATCGAGAAAAAGAAGAGCTGATGCAAAAAACTGCCGTCTATGCATTTAATCGTTGTGAGCTGCAACAATTGGAAAGAGCCTTCAAAGCTCTTAAAGAGAATCCAAATGAGTATTTTGATCACGCCCGGGCTGTGCGTTCTTTTGATCCTTGGGCAAGGCCCGAACTTCTCGTCGTAGAAGCCCTCTTTGATTTAACTCTTCGAAAACAGCAAGTCGAGGCTCTCGATGCGATGATGCCCGGAATAACTTCTGGGACTCTTTTTGAAGCAGGCACAGGTTTTGGAAAGTCGAAGGTCCTCGTTCCCGTATGGCTCATTCTCAACTCAAGAAACTCTCTCGCTTTCTTCATTTCTCCGAGCGTATTAGCTGATCAGCAGGAAGGGTATCTACAACAAGTTTTCAGAAAAAGCCTTCGATTCTTTGCGGCAGTGGTCGATTTTTCAAGAGCTACCAATGCATCTGTTGAGGATTTAATGAGCATCAAAGCCGATCTTGAAAGAGCCCAAAGAAATCGACGTCCCGTCTTTATGAGGGACGGAGCTGGCCACAACCTGCTTGTTTTGAAAATTGAGGAGATGATCGCACAAGATCATATCGATAGAGACTCATTGAAGGTGTTAGTTGAAATGCGCCGGATCGTCAAAGGGTCAGTGGCCTATTTTGATGAAGCAGATAAAGTTCTCAATGATAAGCACGAACACAACTATTCACTAGGAAAGCCTTCGTTTATCGAGAAAGAATGGCAAAAGAGAGAAATCGATCTCTACTCCTACTTTTTAAGGGCCGTTGAAGGCCGATATAGTGTTGAGTTTTGGAAAACTGACCTTCCCCTGCCGCCACTTACGGAGGAAATTTATAGGGAGGAAATCTTACCGCGCCTGATGGCTGACTTCGAGGTTGATCCACAATATGAGGCGTATTTACTTGGAAAGCTTTCCTATGAAGAGCAAGCAAGGTTTGAAAAGGGACTTACAGACGAAAAAATACGATGGCTCCACGACCAGCTTCAGCATTACCTTCCCCAAACAATTCTCAAAAACTGTCAAGAACATTACTCTTTGAAAGATCCCGAGAGAGATCGAACAGCGATTCCCCTTGAAGACGCCAGAAATCCTAGGAAAGGCAATGAGTATTCAAAAATTGATCAAATGCTCAACTTCACTGTCCAAGCCAATCTCGGAATCCCTTTCTCTTCTAGCTACATTGCCCGCTTTCTTGACTCATTGGTAAGATTGGCAGAAGATGAGATGGATCAAGAACCGAAGGAGCTGAAAGATACAGAGGCTGCTAAGCGATTTTCTCGTCTAGTGGCATCGATGCCTGAGCAAAATCGGCCCAAGAGTCTTTTTAGTTTAAAGTCTTTCGAAATTGACGCGATTTGTTCTCATGTCAACCAGTCATACCCAGCAAAAATGGCGTTGATTGAGTTGGCAGTTCTTCCTAAGGTGGAGTTTTTCCGTGAAAAAGTAAGCAGTAATCCACACAAGTTGGTTGCCTGTTTTAGTAAAGCAGTCGGAGCTTCTGGTACACTTTCTGCAATGCAGCATTTTCCCCATACGTTCGACATTGTTTACGATGAAAAAGCAATGGCAAGAACGATTCTTTCTCTTGTAAAACATGGTGACCAGCCCATCAAGATGATTGAGAATTCTAGTGGAAGAGAGGCCGTTCTTCAATTGGCCAAGTTCCATCCAAAGGCTTCTGTATTCATTGAAGTGGGGGCCCTCTTGCGTCAATACTCCGACATGGGAACGATTGCTCAAAAATGCCTAGAGGCCTATCCCGCATTTGAGGGATTTGCGACATTTGATACTGAAGGACGCCCCATTGTTTGGAAGAGGGGAAGCCATCGATTTATCTCTAAGGAGATCTCGGGCTTAGAGAATCGCCAGCTTTTTTGGATGTTTGGACAAAAAGACATTACCGGACGAGATGAAAAATTTGCCTCTGATGCACTGGCAGTCCTCACTCCTAATCGATTTACAACCTTTACGCAACTTGTGCAAGGCGCCGGACGTATGCGCGGAATTCATAACGGACAGCGCGTGGTCTTGGTTCTCGAAAAAGAAGAAGCCGATTACATGAAAAAAGAACTCGAGCTTAGAGAAGATCAAGAGATTACCCTACTGCACGTGATTGTCTACTGTATCCTTTATGAGGCAGAGCATAACGGTTTGGCCAGCTTCCGATCCTTTTCTATTCAGCTCCTTGCGATGCTTGAAGAGAAAGAGATTTGGGAGAAAGTGACAGATCCCACGGTATCTATTGATGATGCCGTTGATCTTTTGATAGGGGCCAGAGAGGCTCTTGTGCAGTCGACGGTCGATAAGGTCCTAGAAAGGCCTACTGTGACTCTAGAGGCCACCGATAGTCAAATCGCTATTCGTCCAACGATTGCAAGATTTGAGGAAAAGTTAAAAGCCTTCGAAGCCGAAGATGCTCAAGAAATGGGTGAAAGATTGGCTACACTAAGGTCAAGGCTATTATTTCCTCCTAAAGTTCATACTCACCATGCCGGAGAAGGGACACAGATTGCTGAAGTATTGGCAGAACAGACCGCCGAAGCAGAAGAGGAAACCTTTATGGCTGCGGTTCATGAAACAACAGTAGAAGAGGAAACCGATACAATGGCTCAAAACGACTGGGCAACGGCCTTAAGTGAAAAAGTGCCCCTCGAACATCGTGCTTTAATTATTCCCCATGCTCTACCAGACCTTTTTGCTCACTCGAAACTCAGAAAGTTTCTTCCCCTCGTCCAAAATACCCAACTTTTCATTTCCGAAAATTGCTTTGTTACGGTTGAAGGAGATAGCCCCGCTGCACCCGGATGGGTCAATGGGATCATGAAACCTCTTAATTATATTGTCGAACTTGATGACGGCAGACTCGTGATCATCGATGCACAAGAGGCCACCCAAGTCCTCAGAGAAAACAAGCGCCCCCTCTGGCTAGTCAATCATGGGCTCCTTCAAGGAGATCGCCCTCCTCAAAAGTTCCATGAATTGGAAATCACGGCCAAAATCTTAGGAGGAGATCTGCGATTTTCTCAGAAGCAACGCCAAATTCTCGACTCTTTGAACCTAGATGCAGGATTACGCGATACCTTTAAAGAAGAGATCCTTCAATTCGTTTATCCAGATATGACAGATTAACGCCAGCTGCATTGGCAACATCTTAATCTTGAAAGAGAACAGGATTTACAAGATCAAGGGCAGGATAGGCAGGATGACGTGCGGTGATTTATCCTGTCTATCTTGCCTGATCCTCCTTATCCTGTTTCCCTTTCTACCACGATCGTTTCAATGTGTAACGAAAAAGATCAAGATTGAGATCAAGAAATCTATCGGGGAGGCTGATTAACGGTGGCGCCCTTGGTGTCCCCCCTGTTTATCATCTCCCGTCGTTGAGCGGACCCTGTTTGCTTGGTAGCGGAATTTGTCGAGAAGATAGGGGCGTTGGATATTGACCTCAAAAGCCCGTTTGCTATCTTGGAATGCGGCAACTAGGTCATTCATATTCGCTTCAAAAATAGCGACAGCTTGAGGTGATCCGAGCAATTGAACATTGAATGTTTGGGGTGCGGTGGAAAATTTTTCTAGGACGATCTGTGATTGATGAAAGACAGAACCAGGCATATTGAGGGTCACGGTGGTCTTTGAATTTCCTGAGTATTGCTCTAGTGTGATCAAACCCACTAACCTTTCAAACAACTCATAAACTTGTGAAGAAAGGCGGGAATAAGAAGGGGGAGTTGTAGCATCAAAAGAGGGACCCTCGAGAAATGGTGTGGTGACATCTTCCTTAACGGGGGCCCCGTTTTTTTCGGCTTCCAGTTCTTTCTTTTTCTTCTCGTCTTTTTCTTGATCTCGCTTTTGTGATTCGTGTTCAATTTCAGCTCTCTGATCTCTTCTCCTTTTCTTATCGATCTCTACGAGATTGGTATCAGTCGGAGCCGCATGTGTTTCAATGCGCTTTTTTTCAGGTTCGAGCCCTTGAATCTGTTTGCTGACCTCTTTTTCCTTTTCTTCCTCTTTAGCCACCGAAGTGTCGATAATCGGTTTGAGCTCTTCCTTAGCTTGTGTAAGTTTTTCTGGTGAGGGCGGAGGAGATAAAGCCGGAGCTGATGGGGGAGATTTCTTAGCCTTCATCTGTTTAGGCAGAGGGGCAGCAGGCTTCTCTTTGACCTCTTTTTTTTGGTCTTTATCGGAAGAGCTAGAAGAGGAGGAAGAAGCAGAGGAAGGGGAGGAACGTGTGAAGGTAAGACCTGGTGAACCAGCGCCCTTGTCTGGGACATTGCTTGAAGAGCTATAAGGAGAATTTTCCCCCAAAGGAGCTTCGTGATCGGGAGCAGAGGCAGTTTGCGAGCGCGGTCCTGAATTAAACAGAGAATCACGAGTCTCCGTTTCCCCCATCAGATCACTAAAACCGGGTGTTGGGGTCGATCCATCCTCCGATTTTTCCTCTTCATCGACCTCTTCGTCCTCAGCACGATTCCGTTTGTGCCTTTTTTGGGCATCGTCGGATTCATCGACCTTCATCACTTTTTTAAATTTTTCAGGGTCGATTTCACTCTCTTTATTAATTCGAGAAGAGTTGCGGGGATCGGGGACACCTTCAATCCTGGGCACATTACTCATAGATCACCCCTTATTTCCCTTATTAAAATGTTTTCGAATGGTGTGGATGTTCGAGCCGAGTTCGTCATTGACGAGGCCCTCACTTTTTTCCATTTCGAATTTCATCTCCCGTTCCCATTCAAGACGATGTAGTTTCATTTTTTCTACTTCCAGATTTTTCTTCTGACGATCTTCGCGAGCTTTCTCCAAGGCTTCCTCAGCACGTTTGACATGCTCTTTCTGATCTTTGACTTTTCTCTCTTCCTCTTTTAATTCTTGCTCAACGACATCTTTGATATACTTTTCGTGCATTTGGATTTTGTCAGAAGTGATCCCTTCCATCACCTCATCCATGTATTTTCTGATTTTTTCATGTTTGTGTTTTTTGACTTCATCCCGTTTTTTTTTGGCCGCTTCTAATTTTTTTTCCTCTTCTTCAAGTTTTAGTTTTTTTTCCTTCAAGACTTTTTCAGCCTCTTCCAATCTCTTATCTTTGATAAGAGCGACTTGTTCCAAAGGATATACAGGCTTTTTCATCATCTAAATAATGTTTGCAATTGTTGAAGAGTTTCTTGCCAAGTGCACTTTTCGGTGACACCCTGTTTTAGGAAACGATTCACTTTGTCTATATACTTAAGAGCATAGTCTGCATTTTTGTCGGAGCCAGGTTTGTATTCTCCAATACGCACAAGAAGTTCGTTTTTCTTGTAGTTAGCAAGCACCTCTCGAATCTTTCCAATCAATTCCAGATGCTCCTTCGAAACAACGTGGGAAAGGATACGGCTGACTGAAGAGAGGACATCGATCGCAGGATAATGATATTGGCGCGCCAATTCAGCTGACAAAATGATGTGCCCATCGAGAATCGAGCGGACCTCGTCGGCAACAGGCTCATTCATATCATCACCAGCAACAAGAATGGTGTAAAAAGCAGTGATCGAACCGACATCGGAATTTCCCGATCTCTCTAGAAGACGGGGTAGAGTTGCAAATACAGACGGAGTGAACCCCGCACGAGCAGGGGGCTCTCCAGCAGCAAGACCAATCTCACGTAGAGCACGGGCAAAACGTGTGACTGAATCCATCATCAAGATCACTTTCTTTCCCTGATCACGGAAATATTCTGCGATGGCAGTTCCCACATAACCAGCATTGATTCGAAGTTGCGCTGATTGATCAGAAGTAGAGACAATGATCACCGACCTTGCAATCCCTTCTGGACCTAAATCGTTCTCAATAAATTCTCGCACCTCACGGCCCCGCTCACCAATGAGAGCGATCACATTGACATCGGCCCTAGCATACCGTGCAATCATCCCTAGAAGAGTTGATTTACCACCCCCTGCTGCCGCGAAGATCCCGATCCTTTGCCCCTCACCGCAAGTGAGCGTTCCATCGATACAACGCACCCCTACCGATATCGGTTCAGTAATTTTCTTTCGCGTTAATGGATCAGGGGGTGGATTGATGACAGGATAAGTTTCTTTAAGATTGAGAGGGCCCTTCTCCTCAACATCCAACAGCTCTCCCAATCCATTGAGGACCCTCCCCAACAGCTCAGGACCTACCTTGATATGCAAGCTAGTATTTAAAGGAATCACTTCCGAAGAAGGAGAAATCCCCGACATGACGCCCAAAGGGGAAAGGAACACCTCATTTTTGGTAAATCCGACCACCTCAGCTAAAAGAGGCTCACCCTCACGCTTGATCATACACACTTCCCCCATCTTGACACGGGGAATAATCGCCTTGATCAACATGCCCACGACTTCGGTAATACGACCATGCACAGAAGTCAGTTCGACATCTTCGAGGGTTTGCTGTAATTTATCGAAACTGAAGTCTACGTTGAAAGGAGACTTGTTTTCTCCATTATCGTCCATATACTCCTCATATCCCTCTTATATTTGTACGTTAAGAAGAGTTCGGATCATCTCTACTGCTTTTCCAAGCAAAACAGAGGTGTAGTCAAGCTCTTGCTGTGCTTTTTGTAGTTTTACCTGAATGAGAAGCATTTCGCCCGCATTAATCTGTTGCCCAGAAGCATTGAGATCGCGAAGTTGTGTTGCAGCTGAGTTAAGCTGATGTTGTCCATCGGCCACCATGGCAAGGAACTTGTTGATCGGATTCTTGTTTGATTTCAAATCGACGGGGGGCCCAGGGTCATTTCCTAAATGTTGATTAGCCGAACGTAAGTGGTCGTTAGCCTGACCTAGTTTATTGCGCAGAAGATATTTGTCAGACTGTTTGAGCTTAAGATTTTTTTCATGAAGCTGATTTTTGATATCTCCCAAACTTGTTGAAGTCGTATTCATTTGAGCCTGGATAGAATCCATAGTGGGAGGTTTTCCAGGAGCTACATTCTGAGTTTGAGCAGCTTGCATGGGAGAGATCTGGTTGGGTTGATTAGGTGCAGCA